>NZ_JHWX01000014.1 GCF_000621965.1 Methanobrevibacter wolinii SH | reverse complement strand
GATGATGTTTTAAGCTACTCATTAAACATATTTAAAAATAAAAATCAATTAAATAAAAATAAAAGATTATTTAAACGATTAAAAAAAGAATTAATCAGTAAACTCATGAATTGGAAACATTACAAACCAATAAGAGGTAAAATCGAAGATTATTTCAAAGTACTTAAAAATTCATTAGAAATGAGAAAAATACACAAATTTACACCAAAATCAGTAGAAAAAACCCTATATTTATATGTATTATTAGGAACAATACTCATACAGAACTCCGATACATCAAAAACAGGCCTACAAAAGCTATCACAAATGTGAAAAATTCAGGCCCCTAAAATTTTTAAAAAAAAGTTTAAATCAATATAATAATCAGCTAATTTTAAAAATATAATAAAAAAAAATAAAAAGAAATGAATAATCTAAAAAAATGAATTTGAGATTATTCAAATTGATAATTATTATTATTTGAAGAATTATTCTTTGTATTATAAGTACGTTCTAATATATATTCTGCTCTTTCAAGTAAATTTTTATATAAATGTATTTGAGCTTTTAATTCTTCAACAGCTTCATAATGACCTTGATCAATTTTTTTCTCTAAATTCAATAATTTAGACCATTCATCTCCAGAAGGTAATTGTTTTTGATTTAATCTATCCTCTGAAACATTGACATCAAAGACATTTTGGCTAATAATAATGTTAACAGTAACATCATTAGGCAAATCGTAGTATTTACGAGGTCTACCTCTAATTATTTTTTTATAGGAAGATTTTAAAAGACCTGCTTCTTCCATTGCTCTTAAATGTTGGATAACAGCTTTTTGACCTATGTTTAATTCCTTAGATATTTCACTAACGAACATAGGTTCTTCTCTAAGTAAATTAATAATTTCTCGTCTAGTACGAGAGCCCATAATATCCAAAATTTCGTCCATATCAATATCATGGTTTAGATTATTATTTTTTGATTTTTTAATATTTTGTTTTTCTGTCATCAATTTATATTATAAACCAAAAACTTTATATAACTTTTGGTTACTATAAGATAAATAAGAAAGATAACTTTTGGTTACTTTAATATTTTATATAAAAAAATCTTTAATACAATGGTTATTTTTAATAACTAATGTCCTATATATTCATATTTCATAAATAAAATATTAAAGTTAAAAGTTTTTATCTTTCAAAGGTAATCATTGTATTAAAGATTGATTAAATAAAAAATATGAATAATAAATTATTGTTATCTTATAATCAATTAAAAAAGGTGACCAAATGGCTAATAAAGAAGAAGATTCCAAATTAGATTCTGAAGATAAAACATCTAAAGAAAATGAAGAATCTAAAACTACAGAAGAACAATTAGCTGAAATGGAATCAGAACTTGAAAAGAAAGATGAAGAAATTCAAGAATATATTGCTCATTTACAAAGACTTCAAGCAGATTTTGAGAATTTAAGAAAACAAACTGAAAAGAAAGAAAAAAATATCATAAAATTTGCTAATAAAGATTTAATTGAAAAAATATTAGATCCTTATGAAGACCTTGGTAGAGCACTTGAAAAATCTAGTAATGAAAAAGAACTTAGAGAAGGAGTAGAATTAATTTATAAAAAATTAAAAGATACTCTTAAAAAAGAAGGTGTTGAAGAAATTCCTACAGAAGGGGAAAAATTTGATTCTTTAAAACATGATGCTTTATTAGTCGAAAATAATCCTGATGTAGAAAATGGATACATTATCCAAGAACTTATGAAAGGATACACCTTAAAAGGCGACGTTATTAGATACTCAAAAGTAAAAGTTTGTAAAAAATAAAATTTATATTAATTATTAAAATTTAAAGATAAATTTAATTTATTATTAATAAAATCAGACAAAAAAATTAAATTTAATCTAAAATTAAAAAATTCAAAAATATATTAAATTATCAAATTAATAAATGGTGATAATATGGCAGAAAAAACTAAAAAAGAAAAAATTATTGGTATTGATTTAGGTACAAGTAACTCAGCAGCAGCAGTACTTATTGGTGGTAAACCTACTGTTATCCCAAGTGCAGAAGGTGCAAGTCAATATGGTAAAGCATTTCCAAGTTATGTTGCATTCACTGATGATGGACAAAAATTAGTAGGTGAACCAGCAAAAAGACAAGCAATTACCAATCCAGAAAATACTATTAGTGCAATTAAAAGAAGTATGGGTACAGACAGAAAAGTAAAAGTACAAGGAAAAGAATATACTCCACAAGAAATTTCTGCTTTTATCTTACAAAAAATTAAAAAAGATGCTGAAACTTTCTTAGGAGAACCTATTGAAAAAGCAGTTATTACAGTTCCAGCATACTTTGATGATAACCAAAGAACTGCAACTAAAGATGCAGGTACTATTGCAGGATTAGATGTAGTAAGATTAGTAAACGAACCTACTGCAGCAAGTTTAGCATATGGTATTGATAAACAAGAAGAAGACGATGATGTAAATATTATGGTTTTCGATTTAGGTGGAGGAACCTTAGATGTAACCATTATGGAATTTGGTGGAGGAGTATTTGAAGTAAAATCCACTAGTGGTGATACTAAATTAGGTGGAACAGATATGGATAATGCAATTATGAATTATTTATCATCTGAGTTCAAAAAAGAAACTGGTGTTGACTTAATGGAAGATGATCAAGCAGTACAAAGACTTAGAGAAGCTTCTGAAAAAGCAAAAATTGAACTTTCCACTACATTAACTAGCCAAGTTAACTTACCATTTATTACAATGAAAGATGGTGAAGCTAAAAACTTAATTAATGATTTATCAAGAGCTAAACTTGAACAATTAGTTGACCCTATTGTACAAAAATGTGGTAGACCAATGGAACAAGCATTAAATGATGCTAAAATGTCTAAATCAGATATTGATAAAATTATTCTTGTAGGAGGACCTACCAGAATGCCATGTGTACAAAAATATGTAGAAAACTTCATTGGTAAACCAGTAGAAAGAGGTATTGATCCAATGGAATGTGTATCTATGGGTGCTGCTATTCAAGGAGGAGTATTAGCTGGTGAAATTAAAGATTTAGTTTTACTTGATGTAACTCCATTATCTTTAGGTATTGAAACTTTAGGTGGAGTAGCAACTAAACTTATTGATAGAAACACTACTATCCCAACTAAAAAAAGTCAAATATTCTCAACTGCTCAAGATAACCAACCTTCAGTAGATATCCATGTTGTACAAGGTGAAAGACCAATGGCAAATGATAATACCACTCTTGGAAGATTCCAATTAGTAGGTATCCCACCTGCACCAAGAGGAGTACCTCAAATTGAAGTAACATTTGATATTGATGCAAACGGTATTATTAATGTATCTGCTAAAGATAAAGGAACTGGTAAAGAACAATCCATTACCATTACTTCAAGTACTAAATTATCTGATGAAGAAATTCAAGAAAAAGTTAAAGAAGCAGAAATGAATGCTGAAGCAGATAAGAAAAAAGAACATGAAATTGAAGTTAGAAACAATGCAGATTCCATGATTTACACAGCAGAAAAAACTACTGATGAATTAAAAGATAAATTATCAGATGATGAAAAATCTAATATTGACAAATTAGTAAGTGAATTAAGAGAACTCATTACTGGTGAAGATATCGATGCTATTGAATCAAAAACTAAAGAATTAACTGAAGCAGTACAAAAAATTGGTGCTAAAGTATATCAAGAAGCTGCAGCTCAAGAACAAGCAAATAATGCTAATGCTGGAGGAAATAATACTTCATCAGATGACAAAGATGATGACTCAATCGATGCAGACTATGAAGTAAAAGATTAGATATATTAGATTTAAAAAATAATATATTAAGATAGATATAATACTTTTATATTATATCTACTATTTTTTTAAAAATTAATATTATCATATTAGGTGAAGAAATTGGCAGAGAAGCGAGATTATTATGACGTCTTAGGTGTTGATAAAAATGCTGATGAAAAGACCATTAAAAAAGCATATCGTAAATTAGCAATGAAATACCATCCAGATGTTAGTGACGATGAAAATGCTACTGAAAAATTCAAAGAAATTAGTGAAGCATATGCTGTATTATCTGACCCAGATAAACGTAGCAAATATGATCGTTTCGGTCATGCAGGTATGAATGGATTCTCTGCTGAGGATATATACCAAAATGTAAACTTTGATGACATATTCGATGACTTTGACCTTGGAAATATATTTGATATGTTTGGATTTGGTGGAGGAAATAGATCAAGATCTAGAAACAGTACAGGTCCACAAAGAGGTTCAGATATTTATACACAAGTAGATATTAGTTTAGAAGAAGCAGCATCAGGAATTAAAAAAGATATTAAAATACATCATGATGTAACTTGTCCAGAATGTAATGGAACAAGGGCTAAACCTGGAACTTCTCCTGAAACATGTCCAGAATGTAAAGGTAGTGGTCAAGTAAAAGAAGTTACAAATACTATTCTTGGACAAATGATGAGTGTTAGACCATGTAGAAAATGTGGTGGAAGCGGAAAAATCATTAAAGAACCTTGTACAAACTGTCATGGAAAAGGTACAGTTCGTGAAGATCAAACTATCACAATTAATATACCGAAAGGTATCAATGATGGAGATCGTTTAAGAGTATCTGGTGCAGGAAATGCTGGAAAATTCAATGGTCCTTCTGGAGATGTAATGGTTTCAGTACATATTAAAAAAAATAATAAATTCCAAAGAGAAGGTTCACGTCTTTATTATAAAGAACCAATTAGTATTGTACAAGCTAGTTTAGGTGATAAAGTAGATATTCCAACAATTGATGGAAAAACAGTTACACTTACTATACCACCTGGAACACAAAGTGAAACAAGCTTTAAAATACGTAACCAAGGTATGCCATTACTAAATAGTAGTGACCGTCGTGGAAACCTTTATGTAAAAGTTATTGTTGTAACTCCACAAAATCTTAATAAAGAACAAACTAAATTACTTAAGAAATTTGGTGAGATTAGTGGAGAAAAAATTAAACATGTCAAAAAAGGATTTTTCAGTAAAATGAAAGACTCAATTTCATAAATAAGAATTTATTCTTATTTTTCTTTTTTTAATATTTTTTATGAAAGTTTAAAACTTTATAATTATTAAATTTTTAAAATAAGTATATAATATCATTAAGTAAGATAAAAACTATTTTTTAAGTAAATTTTAACTTTTAAGCTTATTGTATTTGAAATTTTAATTTTATATGATTTATTTATTTTTAATATAAACTACTTTTTTAATATAATGATTTTTAAAAATCAATCAAATAATAATAATAATCTTATTAAGATTCTCGTAATTAAAAAAACTTTTTAAATCTAATTTTCAAGTATAAATATTATTATATTATTATAAAAAATAATATTTCAACAGAGACTCAAAAATATTTAAAAATAGCAAAAATAATATAAATGATGTATATTATATCATTAAAAAATATAATTAAAAATTAAAAAATTAAATATTACAAATAACAATACCAATTAAAATTAAAACTAATCCTAAAATTTGTTTTTTATTAAGCATTTCTTTAAGAAAAACATAACTTAGTATTGCTACAAAAATATATCCTGCAGATTCTAAGATTAATCCAAAAGATAATGGAATTGTTTTATATGAAATAATCGTAATTAATGTTCCAGCAAAAAACATTAAATATGCAATAATTACATATGAATTTAAATATTCACGAATAAATGATTCATGTTCTTGCATTGCACTTTTTTTAAGAAGAATCTGAGAGCAAGATGCAATAAATACTGAAAATAAAAATAAAAATACAAAAGGATTCATTTGTCATTCACCATCAATAAAATTATTCCAGTAATAACTAATATAGCACCTACAACCATTTTTAAACTGATTGTTTCACCTAAAACTAAACAGCCTAAAACAAATCCCCAAATAACAGTAACTGCCTTATTTGAAAATGCAATATTAAGATCAATACGTTTTAATATTTGTTGCCATAAGATTGCATAAACTCCAAGTAATGCTACAACAAAAATATATCCTAAAATAAATTTAGTAGACATTACTGGTAGCTTTGATGTGAATTTTTCACATAAAGCACATATTGCATAAACAAATAAAGAAGCTTGTAAAAATATATAATCTCTAACTTTAACTGCCATATTAAATCCTACTAATTTTTTAAAATAAAATAATCTAATTAAAATAAGTAATTTATAAAATATATAATTATCTAAAAAAAATAATTTATAAATATCTAAAAACAAGAAATTAAATATAAATTTTGTTTTATAAAACATGTAAGTTTAAAAATAGTGAAAAATAAACTAAGTTTTTAAATAGTTATAGCCTGCTAAGAGTAACCCACCTTCTGTTTAACAGTATTCATCTTCGCGAATTACCTTGCCTCATACAGTTGTCATTAGCAAATTTATCCTTGCACCCTATAGAATGACCGTTTCACCGTTACTTTTAATGTCAATCAGTTAAACATCATATTCATCCATTAAAAGACGTATCGTTTCTGCTTCAGAGTCATGCTTCTCAGCATATGCATTTAAAACATTATAGTTCTGTAATGATGGATGGAGTTTCCTTAGTAAAAAACCAGTAACTGTCTTTAGCTTGCTATAACTAAAATAATAAAAAACTTAAAAAAAGTAGCAGGGCCTAGATTTGAACTAGGGCTCTCGGGGTTATGAGCCCCGCGGGATTACCAGACTACCCCACCCTGCTATAAACAAGATTTTGTATAAAATACAACTGTATAATATATTATATTTAATATAGTATATAAAGGTTTCTAAAAAATAAGAATTTTAAGAAGTTTTAAAAGAAAAAATAAAAAAATAAATTATAAAATTTAAATTTTATAAAATTCATTATTTTTAGAAGATAATTTTGTAAGAATTATAGGAACTACAATTAATATAATTACAAATATTAAATCTATAATCATTTCAGTATGACTTCCCCTTACAAATATATCCATAACTCCATTAATCCATAAATAAATAATTACAATAGGCATTATTAATTTAACGATTAACTTCCATTTTTTACCAACATTAAAACTAGAATGTTGATTAAGTTTATCTGCAATTTTATCTGCACCATAGAACCATGCAAATATAATTGCTTCTGAAAGAATAACAAGAGACAATGTAATTTCATTTAAAAATGAATCTGCTATTGATAATAAATAACTTCCAGATCCTGTAGCATATATAAGTGAAAGTAAACAACCAATAATAGCCATTATTGTTGCTGATTTTTTACGTGAAAATTCAAATTTTTCATTAATGGAGGATGCCATAGGTTCAAATAATGCAATTGCAGAAGTAAAACCTGCAAATAAGAAACATAAAAAGAATAATGGTCCAATAATATATGCTAAATTACCCATAACATTAAAAATTGCAGGAAATGCAACAAAGACTAAACCAGTTCCATCAGTCACAACTTTAGATAAAGGTAATCCTTGAGTATTTGACATGAAACCAAGTATAGAGAATATACCAAAAGCTGTAAAAAGACCAAATAAAAGATTAGCTAAAGTTACAATAATTGCATTATCCATTAAATGATGTTCTTCATTTCCAACATAACTAGTGTAAGTAATAGCAGTTGAATCACCAAGACCCATAGAAAATGCAATTTGAGCAAGTACTATCAGCCATAAACTAGGATTAAATAATGTTCCCCAATCAGGTTTAAATAATTGAGTATATCCTATAGATGCACCTGGAAGAGTTATTGCAAATACAATAATACAAAACATCATAATAAACATTAAAGTCATTAATACAGTAGTAACTTTACCAATACCTTTGTTTAAATCTCTACTTGATACAAACCATACACATAACCATATTATAAGTAATGCAATAATTACTGGAATAGAAATTTTTGTTATTCCAATTAAAGAATTTCCAACACCATTAGTTAAGATAATATTCCCAAAGAATGCATCAGTATTTGTACCCCAAATTTTAGTAAAACTAAATCCAAAGTACAGTAATGCCCATGCTAAAATAACAACATAATAAACTAAAACTAAAAAAATATTAAATGGTACAAACCAACCAATAAATTCAAATTTCTTATTAATTTTTGAAAATACTCCCGCAACAGCAGATTTAAAATTAAAACCAACACCATATTCTAAGAACAAATGATTAATACCTAAAACAAAAAGTACAATTAAATATGCTACAATAAAAGAAGCTCCACCATTAGTATATAAAACATATGGAAATCTCCAAATATTTCCTAAACCAATAACAGAACCCATCATAGCAAAAATAAATGCCATACGAGTATTAAACAATGGTCTATCATTATTTTCCATAAAATTCCCCTAAAACTTAAAATAATAAAAAAAATAGTTAAAAAAATAAAAAATAAAGAATTAATTATCTTTATCTTCTTCTAAAGCTTCAATTCTTTTATCTAATGATTCTAACCTTTCATTAGTAAATTCAGAATATTCATCAAATCTTTTTTCTAAATCTTCAATAGATTCATTAGCAGAAGCCCATCTTCTTTCTAAAGTATCTAAATCATTTTGAGTAGCTAATGACCAATCTTCAATAAGTTGATCACTTTTTTCATCAAGAAAAGCATCAATTTTTTGAGAGAAAGCATCTGTGTTAAAACTAGACATGTCATAATCATTAATCATGTCTTTAAATTTAGACATAGAATCTGATTCTTTGTTTATTTTTATATCTTCATCTTGATCATCTTCAAATTCAATATCAACAGAATCTACTCCAGAACCCGGCCTTTCTTCTTCTTCTGAATTAATTTTAGGAATATTAAAGTTAAATCCATTAAATGAACTAGAATTGTTTAAAACAAAATAATAAATTAATATTAAAATAGCTAATATTAAAATTATAATAGCTAATGCTTCAATGACACCCATATTATAACCTCATTATTTTTGAAGTTTTTTCTCCTTTTCTTCAATGTCTTTAAGCATTTTTTCAAGTTTTTTCTGTTCTGTTTGTGCTTCTAAACGTGCTAATCTTTCATTAATTTCAGTATGTTTATAACCTATTTCATTCATTAACTCAGAAGTAGATTGTCTAATAGATGAAAGATGTTCTTGTTGTTCTTTAGGTAATGGTATAGGATTTTCCATTAATCTTTTAGATTCTAAATCTTTTTCAACCATAGTAATTTTTTTAAGTTCAATCTCTTTATCAATCATTTTAACAGTATTTTGAGATTGTTTAACTTTTCTCCATTGATAAACAACAATAATAATAAGAATAGCAAAAATCAAAACAAGAATTATAATAAAAATCTGATTTGGTATTACTAAAGTTTCCATAGAATATATCCTCCATGTGATAAAATATTAAATATAATGTTAATATATATTTAAAAGTATATAAAAATTATGAAAAAATATAAAAAATATTGATTAAATGATTATTATATTAAAATCATGTTTATAATTAAGATTTAAATTAATTAGGAGGACAATAAATGTTAACTGAAGAAGAAAGAAAGTCATATATGGAAGCAGGAAAAATCATATCTGAAGTAAGAAAAGATGCAATAAAACTTATTAAAAATGATACTCCTATTATAGATTTAGTTGAATTCGTTGAAGGAGGAATTTTAGATAAAGGTGCTGGAATATCATTCCCATGTAATGTTTCAATAAATGAAATCACTGCACATTATACCTCTCCACTTGGAGATAAAAATAAAATTGTAACTGGAGATTTAGTTAAATTAGATCTTGGTGCTGAAGTAAATGGTTATATCTCAGATACTGCTGTTACAATAATGGCTCCAGGAGATAATCTTGAAGAAGTATTTGATGATAAAACATTAGAGAAAAATCAAAATATTATTGAAGCATCTGAAAGTGCACTTAATGCAGCAATTGATACAATACATGCAGGTGTTGAAATTGGAGAAATAGGTCAAGCAGTAGAAGATGCAATACATGAATATGAATTAAATCCAATTACTAATTTAACAGGACATAGTCTTGAACATTGGAATTTACATGCAGGACTATCTATACCTAATTACAATAATCATAGTACACATAAATTAGAAGAAGGAGATGTAATTGCTGTAGAACCATTTGCAACTGATGGTATAGGTGTTGTAGATGATATTCCAGGAGCATACATTTTTTCATTTATGAGAGATAGACCATTTAGAATGGCTCATGATAAAAAAGTTTTAAAACATATAGAACATAATTATAGAGATTTACCATTCTCTGGAAGATGGTTAACAAAAGATTTTAATAAAAATAGATTACATGCTTCAATGAGAAATCTTTCAAGAGCAATGGCAATATATGCATATCATCCATTAAAAGAAAAAACTAATGGAATGGTAGCTCAGACAGAACACACAATCATTGTTGAAGAAGATGGTTGTACTGTTACAACATTATAAAATCTAAATCTTAGATTTTACTTTTTTTAAAAATAAGTTAAAAATTTATTTAAAGGAGATTATGGCATTAATTAAAATAAATTAATACCATAACTAAATAATAAGGTAAACTTATATATTAATGAATATTTACTAACTACTAGTTTTAATCTTATTAAGACATACTTATAGGGTTTTCATGTATAATTTAATAAAGAGGAAACAATTAATAAAATTTTTTAATTAATTTTAAATTATATTTTATTCTTTAGATTCAATAATATATGGGGAAGATTATTTTCATAAAGTGTAAAAATTCCAAATGGAATTAATTTATTAAATATAAATATAATTTACTAGATAATATTCAATTAATATATTAAAGATAATATATGGCAGATTAGAAATAAAAAAATCCCAAATATTAAGTTTACCTAATTATTAAACTAATAGAACTTATGATAAAATACTATTTTTATTTATATGAAAAAGAATCAAATAGATTCTTAATCATATAAAAATATTTAAGGGACAAATCAAGTAGCAATTCACTCTCAATGGGGCATAAATTTATTTAGAATCAATACCTGTGATTCTAATTCCACCAAATTGTGATTTATACTTAATGTTTAAAGCAATAAGTAATGGGGTGATTTCTTCTATCATTCTTGATCTTTCAAGAGGTCCTGCATCAATACATTTTACACCTGGAATCTTGTTAATTAATTCCATAGAAATATCTTTTGCATCTTGATAATCTCCTGCAATTAAACAATCACAATCAATATCATTTGGAATATTTAATAATAAAGAATTACTAATATTACAAAATGCACAAACAACCTTTGCACCAGTACCTTTTAATAAAGCTTGAGTTCTTTCTGCAGCAGAACCTTCACAAATACCAATACATCTTTTAGGAGAACCACCAATTGCTGTTTCAAGAGGAACTGTAGCATCTATAAATACTTTATCACCTACAAATTCTTTAATTGTTTTTAATGTAGGAGCTTGAGCAACTAAAGGAACTGTCATTATTAATATATCTCCATTTTTAGCTGCATCTTCATTTGCCATACCTTCAATAGAGATATCATAATCTTTAAGTTCATCAATAGTTTCATTAACAATTTTTAATGCTTTTTCTTCCTTTCTTGATCCTACAATTACATCCTCACCTGCAATAGCTAAACGTTTTGCTATTCCTAAACCTTGAGGACCAGTACCTCCAATTACACTAATTTTCATTTAAACACCTCTTATCTTTGAAATCAACTTTGAATTCTGATAAGTATCCGTTATTAGTTAAAACAAAGTTTTCATGTTTATTTCCAATAGATTTATAGATATCTTTAATTATTCTATATATCGTGTTTCTACTACAACCCAAATATTTCGCCATTTCAGTTACAGACATAGAATCCATATTAAATAATATAAATGAAATAACACTTATAGGGATTTTTGAATTTTCAAGGAAGGTATTTGTAAAATCATTGAAATTATTATTACATTTTTTACAAGTGTATTTTCTAATTTTACCTTTATAATTAGATTTTTTTAAAAATCCTTTTTTATATACATCGAAAGATTTACATTTAGGACAATATACACCATCAGCCCATCTAATAGATCTAAAAATATCCATAAATAATGTTTCATTTAGATAGATATCAGAAGATTCTTTTGCAATTATCTTTTTATAATCATATGCGCCCATGAGAATCACCTTAATTAAATATCTAAATGGAAAAAAATGAATAAATATTGAATTAAAATTCAATAATTACTCTAAAAAAACACTTATTTTTTTGGATAGAAACCACTAGGTTCTTCTGATAAATTGATCATAATATTTTTCATTTGAGTATAATGTTCTAATATAACTTTATGAGTTTCACGACCAATACCAGATTGTTTATAACCTCCAAATGGAGCACCTGCAGGAATAGAATTATAAGTATTTACCCACATACGACCAGTTTCAATTGCATTACATACACGTATAGCACGATTGATATCACGAGTCCAAACTGCTCCACCTAAACCATAGGTACTATCATTTGCCATTTCAACAACATCTTTTTCATCTTTAAATGGAATAACAACAGCAACTGGTCCAAATATTTCTTCTTGAGCAACTTTCATATCATTTGTAACATTTGTTAATAAAGTTGGTTTAAAGAAACTTCCTTCTGAAAGTGGACCTTCAGAATATCTTTCACCACCGACTGCTATTGTAGCACCTTCTTTTACACCATCTTGAACACATTTTTCAATTTTTTGAACTTGTCTTTCATTAATTTGAGAACCCATTTGTGTGTCTTCTTTCCATGGCATATCAACATTTATTTTACTAAATTGATCAACTGCTTCTTTAACAAATTTATCATATATTTCTTCTTGTACAAATACACGGGAACCTGCACAACATACTTGACCTTGATTAAAAAGAATACCTAATTGTAATCCATCCATTGCCATGTCCCATTTACAATCTGAGAAATATATATTTGCAGATTTACCACCTAATTCAAGAGTTGATGGAATTAATTTACATGCAGCTGCATCAGCAACATTACAACCAATTTCAGTAGAACCAGTAAATGCTAATTTTCTAAATCCAGGATGATCTAATATATATTGACCAGATTTAGAACCTTTTCCAGTGACAACATTGAAAACACCTTTAGGAATTACTTTTTCAGTTAATTTAGCAAATTCAAGTACACTTAATGGTGTTGAACTTGATGGTTTAAATACAGTACAACAACCTGCTGCAAGTACTGGTGCTAATTTCCATGCTGCCATTAAGAATGGGAAATTCCAAGGTACAATTTGACCTACAACTCCAATTGGTTCTCTTAAAATTAAACTTAATGTATTATTATCTAACATTTTTGCAGAACCTTCTTCAGTACGAACAGCTCCAGCAAAGTAACGGAAATGATCTGATGAAAATGGCATATCTATAGCCATGTTTTCTCTTATTGGTTTACCATTATCTAAAGTTTCAATCATTCCTAACTTCTCAGCATTATCATCAATGATATCTGCAATTTTAAGTAAAATTTCTTCTCTTTCAATTGGATCTACTAATTTCCAATCTTCAAATGCTACATTAGCAGCTTTAACAGCCTCATCTACATCTTCTTTAGTTGCTTCTGCACAAGTAGATAATTTTTCACCATTAGCAGGACAGAATGTATCAAATTTTCCACCATCAGATGCATCTTTCCATTGACCATTAATATATAATTTATATTCTTTGTCTGCAGGATTTTCTGGGATTTTCATGTTTTAACCTCTTTAATAATATACAAATCTAGAAATCAATCTCATCAATACCATAGTAAATGTTATGTAATAATTTTTCAAATAATTCTGCAGTCATTTCTCTAGGGTTTGCAGCAGTACAAGCATCTCCCATAGCATTTTCTGCGATTTGTTTTACTTTATCATTAAATTCATCTTCTTTAATACCGAATTCTCTTAAATCATGAGGAATACCTAAGTATCTATTAAATTCTGCAACAGTATTACATAATTTTTCAACAAGTTCTTCATCACTACCTTCCCAACCAAGATATCTACCAATTGCTGCATATCTTGAAGGATCTTTTCTTGCATTAAATCTTGTTGCATAAGGTAAATAGATAGCATTAGCTTCACCATGAGGAATATGACCAGTTGAGAAAGCTGCACCTGTTTTATGTGCCATTGAATGAACAATACCTAATAATCCATTAGAAAATGCAATACCTGCTTCACATTGAGCATAATGCATCATTTCTCTTGCATCCATATCTCCATCAAATGAAGCTCTTAAGTTTTCAAATACAAGTCTAATTGCATCTAAAGCCATTGCATCTGCAAATGGTTGGTGAGTTGCTGCAGTATATGCTTCAATTGCATGAGTTAATGCATCCATTCCAGTGTGAGCTACTAATTTTTTAGGCATAGTTGCAGGTAATTGTGGATCAACAATTGCAACATCAGGAGTTACTTCAAAATCAGCAATAGGCCATTTAATACCAGTATTATAATCAGTAATTACAGAAAATGCAGTTACTTCAGTACCAGTACCACTAGTTGAACCAATAGCACAGAATTTAGCTTTATTCCTCATTTTTGGTAAACCAAATGGAACACAAGCTTCCTCAAAAGTTAAATCAGGATATTCATAGAAAATCCACATTGCTTTTGCTGCATCAATAGGAGAACCACCACCCATTGCAACAATCCAGTCTGGTTCAAATTCAAGCATTTGTTTAGCACCTTCCATAACAGTATCAACAGAAGGGTCAGATTTTACACCTTCAAATAACTTTGTTTCAAATCCAGCTTCATGTAAATAATCCATTACTTTATCAAGGAATCCAAAACGTTTAAGGGATCCACCACCAATAACTACAAAAGCTTTTTTACCTTCTAAATTTTTTAAATTTTCTAATGAATTTTCTCCTACATATATATCTCTAGGTACTGTAAATCTAGTTTTATCCATATAAATTTCCTCCAATCGAAATTATATTCTTAAAATATTTTACTAACTTTATAGAAAGTTATTAATTTCATACTGAAATTAAAATATTTATTAAATGTTCATACAAAGACTCACAACACATAAGAAAAATAATGTTCTTTAAAATAAAGAAGAGTAATAAAAAAATTCCCTTTAATTATTTATTTAAATTCCATAAATATAATAAAAAATCAATGAATAATAATAAAACAAAATAAAGCACAAATTAAAATTAAAAATCATTAAAAATTTAATTTTAATTGTTACGAATTGTTTTAATATCAATTAATTTTTTATTAGAAATATTGAACATTATTAACGCTTGTATTGATTCTACAATTAATATTATAAAATAAAGTTCTATTTAAAGAGTTTGGAATATATACAAATGTTAAGAAAATGTTGCAATGTTAGATAGAAATAAAACAAAAATTCAAAATTATAATATAATAAAAATAGAGATTTAAAAGCTAAAATGATATTATAAAAAAATACAAGATAAAGAAAATAAACAATAATCAAATTAAAAGAGTAAATTATCTAAATTCAAAAATAATAAAATATAAGAAAAATTTGATTAAAAAATAAAAAATAATAAATATAAAAATAAAATAATGAGTATAAACTAATAAAAATTGAAATAAATAATATTTAAGATATTAAAAAATAAATAACGTATAAATAAAAAAGTATAAAATAAAATACAATTAAATATTCTCAAAATAATTAAAAAATACTAAATAAACTATAAAAACTAAAAATAAGCAAGTCAAATAAATAAAATTTAAATAAAAATTAAGATCATCTTTTTAATAAAATATAAAATAAGTTAAAAATAATAGAAAAATTCTAAAAAAATGAGTATATTAAAATCTAATTTTTATAAAAATTTAAAAACTTAAAAAGAGGGAATTACTCTAAAAATTAAGAGTATAATAAAGGCGAAAAATAAAAAAAGAGAAAAAAATTAGTATTGATAAAATTTATCAAAACCTGAAGGGATAGGTAATCCCATTTTAACTCTTCTTTCTGCTTCTTTTTTATTTTTATCTTTTTTACCTTTAGCTAATTTACTAAGTAATCCAAGACCTGGTTTTACTTCATCATCCATAGGTTTAGTTTCAATAACTCCAGCATCAACAGCTGCTTTGAAAATAGAGTCTCCACCATCAGTCCTAGTAAATACAGTAGACCAACATCAGGAGTACCAACAGATCCAGTAGATACATCAGCTAACTCTGCAACATAATCAGGACATACATTACATGCTGCTTGTTCATAACCATGTGTTTGTTTTAAAGGTATTTTATTATCTTGATCACCAGTATAAGCAAAGAATTTACCTTTACCAATATCCATTTTAGTAACATCATCCATATTTACTTTCATTTTTTCTTCAACAAAAGTTTCAAGAGATGCAAATGGGAAATTTTCCATACAGAAAATACCAATTAATAATTTAAGTTTATCTGCAACAAAACGAGTTGAAAATGGATAAACTTGCATTTTTCTAATACCCATAATTTGACAAGGAGTACCAACAGTACCTACTTTTTCAAGACCATATTGTCTTACTGCTTGTTTTAAAGCCCAAACGTTAGGAGAATGAGTATATTTAGTTCCTGCTGCATCAATAAGATCTTCTTTAGACATTGCAACTACAGGTTCTGGTACCCAAGGTTTTTCAGAAGGTCCAGCAACAACAGCACCTTCAATAATACCTTCATCTAAAGCATAAGAAAATAAAGCAGTAACAATTCCACCATCTTGGGATACTTCTTGTATTTTACTATCAGTTGCTCTAGCACATAAAACTTCTTTATAATTACCAAATTCCATGTTTAATCCTCCTATAAATTGAACTCTTTTTTAATCCTATCTAATGGGAACCAAGTTCTAGGACAGTGAACATTACATGAACCACATTTAATACATCTATTAATATTAATAATAGGTCTACCTTCCACCATATCTATAGCTTTAGTAGGACAAGCTAATGCACAAGTTCCACAACCAGTACATAAAGCTTTGTTAATAATATTGGTTTGTAAGTCACAACCACAAGCTAAATTACAATTTGCAATATCTAATGCAGGTTGTAAATAATCCATATCATTATTAATTAAAGCAACAACTGATTTAGCAATAATTTCAGGAGAAGCAGGACAACCAGGAATAGCAAGATCTACTTTAATTAAGTCACTTAAAGGTACAAAAGACTCATGTTTAGGTTGAGCTTGTTGTCCTCCACGAGAGAATCTTGTAAAACAACCATTCATAGCACAAGAACCAAATGCTGCAACTAATTTAGAATGTTTTCTAGCTTCTTGAACTTCTATTAAACTGTGTTCATCTTGTAAACAGACAGAACCTTCAATAAGACATAAATCCATATCAGGCATTTCTTCAGCATAAGTACCATGAATCCATTTATCAACTAAAGTTTGACCATATACAATATCTACCATATCAGATAATAATGTAGATAAAATATCATAGTTTTCAGTTAAGGACATTACATCTCCAGTACATCCACTTACATGAATATATCCTATTTTAGGTTTATTAGTTGGTTTTACAGAAACTTTACCTTCTTCATATTTAACCTCAGATTCAACAGGTTTGGTTTCTTTTTTACCAAATGATTTTTTTAATTTTTCAAACATTTAATTAACCCCTATTTCTTTGAATATCATATCAATAGCTTTAGGAATAGCATTTTGAACAGACTCTGATAAGCCTAAATCTATATCTGGTGCAGAAATTTCTTGTGGTTGACATCCAACAATAACAACGTCAATTCCTTTATTTGCTAAATCTTGTAATGGTTCTTCTACTGCCCAATTATGAGCATTTTCATATTTTCCTTTAGGCATTTCAAATGGTGAAAAATATTTTAATGAACCAGGTTCAGCATGATAATCAACAACATCTACAACAATAATCTTCTTCCAAGCATCACTAGGAAGTGAAAATATATAATATGTTGCACTAGTACCTGCATCAATAAACTCTACATCATCAGGACATTCATTATCCTTTAAATATTCTTCTTTAATAGTTTTGATTACATGTGGTCCAAAACCATCATCTTTGAATAAAACATTACCGCAACCAACAACTATAGTTCCTACATCATAAGTCATGATATTCCTCTATAAGTTCACCATATTTTGTTTTAATACACTTTTATCTTCATCATCAACAACCATTACGTGAGTAGCACAAGATAAACAAGGGTCGTATGCTCTAATTACATGAGCACCATATTTATAATGGAAACCTTCAGTAGCAGGACCCATAGTTGGGATATTCCAAGTAGTAGGTACTAAACAAGTATAGTATTGTACTTTTCCATCTTTAATTTGAGCCATATGAACATCAGTTCCTCTAGGTGCTTCAATTACACCTACACCTAATTTATTTGTTCCTCTAGGATCAAAATCAGCTAAAGTTGGAGCAGAAGTATCTAATTGATCAATTAACTCAACTAATCTATTTGCATTTAATTTCATTTCTTCAGCTCTAGCAACATGTTGTGCTACAACACCTTTATCTTTGAAACCGTGGTACATTTCCATTCTTGCTCTAGGACCAGTTTCAATATTTTTACCTTCCCATAATGGAATAGTTGAACATGCTCTTTTACCTATTTCTTCATCATCATACCATTGTTCTGGCATAATTTCACTGAATTTATCAAAGTCAAAGTAATCTCTATTACCATAATATCCATCTGAAGCAAATGGTTTACATTTAACTACACCTAAATCTTTAGGTAATCCTTTATCCGCAACTAAACCTTCAATTAATTCAGTATGTTTTTCAATAGCTGGAACTAATGCTTTAGCTTTTTCAGTAATTTTTTCTTTTGCTAATGGAGAAATATTTTGTGCCATACCACCTACTCTAATATCAGATGGGTGAATACCTTCACCAGCAATAGTATCTACAATAAATTGTGCTAATTTCCTAATGTTAGAAACACTATCTACTGCAGTATTAAATAAATTATCTGGTACAAAATCAGGAGCAATTAAGAAATGGTGAATAGCTGCACTATCAATACAATGTGCAAATAAAGTCATTTCTCTCATAATTCTTGCAGCTTTTGGTATTTCAATATCTAAAGAATCATCAATAGCTTCTACAGAAGCTAAAGTATGAGGAATAGGACATACACCACAAATCCTTTGACATAAAACAGGAGGAGTTTCTGGTGATCTACCTACAACCATCTTTTCTAATCCTCTGACAGGAGTAATACTAAAATATCTACCTTTTGTAACAATCCCTTCATCATCCACTTCCATGACAAGTTCTGCATGACCTTCTTGCCTGGTAGTTGGGGATATAACTATTTTATCACTCAAATGTGTCACCTCTTTGTTAAAAAAAATTAGAAACTAACGACAATAATAATTATGATAATAAATGATATATATATGATTTTCTTTAAAATAATTAGAAAACTTTAAATAGTATAATATTTTATTTGAACATTTTATAATAAAAGTAAAATAAAAAATAAAAAAAATATACAAAATTAAAATATTGGAAATTAAAAAATAAAATTAAATAAGAACAAAACAATTTAAAAATATTTAATAGATAACTATTATTTAAGTTGAAAAAAGATTTTAAACCCTTAAAATAGAAAACTAATAAAAAATAAAAATTAAAAAAACTAATAAATATTTAAAAAATTAGTATATCGTAATGTTTATTAATATAAATAGAAATATATATAACTACAAACTAAATTTATTTATTCTATAAAAGATTTATAACTATAATTCAAAAAATTATAATTATAAATTTTTTATAGAATATAACTTCTTATTGATCAATTAGAGGTGAAACAAAATGGAAAAATCAAACATTATTATTTCAATTATTATAGTTATATGTATTGCTGCTGGAGTAACTGCATATGGTTTAACCAGTGATGATAATGGTGTTTTTAAAAGTCTCCAAGGTATAGGTACCAATACCCATGGAACAGGTATAGGAAACAATTCCACAAATGTTAATACCACTAATGATATTAGTGGAAATGGTGGATCTGGAGGTATATCCCCATATGGTACTGGTGACAGCCCATATGGAAGTAACTTCTATTATGGTACTTCAGATAACGGAGGTTCCGACAATGGAGGCTCTGGTGATAGTGGAACATCTAACCAACAAACTCCAACAATAGATGACAATAATAACAACAATAACAATAATGATGATACTGGAATAAAAGATTATAGTGTTGCATATGCTATAACAACTGATAATGGAGATGGAACCTACACCGTCACATATTATAATGTATATGATCAAGCTATTGGATTCCATACTTATGGAGACAATATAGATGAAGGTGCAGGAGGAGCTCCAGATCATCCATATACAGGTTAGATAAAGAATAAAACAGTATTTTTATATACTGTATTTATTCTTAAATTTTTTTAATAAAAAATAGAAAAAATTAAAAAATAAAGAAAAAATTTATATACTAGAACAAACTAATACTTTATTGTTATGATGTATGGGCCAGTAGCCTAGTAGGATAGGGCGTCGGACTTCTAATCCGAAGATCCCGGGTTCAAATCCCGGCTGGTCCGTAGATTTAAAACTACTTTTTTTAATGAATTTTATATTACATGATTATTTTATATAGATATTTATAATATGGGCTTGTAGCCTAGCTGGATAGGGCGTTAGACTCCTAATCTAAAGATCGCGGGTTCAAATCCCGCCAAGTCCGCTTTTTTAAAAAATAATATTATTTAAATTAATGATACTATGGCAAACGATATATGTGAAATCAAAAGTCTAAGAGAAGATGTTATTGAAGAAGTTTCTAAAGAAATGTTAGATAATGAAACTTATGAAAGCACAGCTAGTTTATTTAAATTACTTGGAGATTATAATAGATTAAGAATAATTAATGCTCTTAAAATTAATGAATTATGTGTATGTGAGTTATCTATACTTTTAGATATGAGTCAATCAAGTATTTCACATCAACTTAGAATATTAAGACATCATAATATTGTTAAAAGTAGAAAAGAAAATAAAAAAGTATTTTATAGTTTAAATAATGATAATATTTTTAAATTAATTCAAAAAGGTATAGAATTAGAATAAGCTTATTTAAAATATATCATTAAATTTTTTAAATATTTAATTAAAAATTGATTTTATTTAAAAAATTAAAAATTATACCTAAATAAATAAGCAATAAATTAAAAACTACTTTTAAAAATTAAAAATAAATATTAAAATTTTATTAATTAAATCCATACTTATTTTAAATAAAATTAATTAAAAATAAAATTTAAAAAACTTATTTTAAAGAAAATACTTAAATTTAAGAAACTTAATTTAAAAAAATAAAAAAATAAACTAATTAAAAATTATCTAAAGTTATTACCTTATTTTTATTATCTTCTTTTAATTTCTTATCAAAAGATATTTCCCCATATTTACCTCCACCACCTGGAATAATATTTACTGTTTTATTTCTAAATGCAGAAATTCCTTTAGCAATTTGAGAATCAATATTTTCAATTTCATTGAGAGGGACATTAATAAGAATTTCAATTTCTGGACCAAAATTATCAATTAATAATTGCCACTTATTTTGAACTGTTTTTGTTGTAACTCCTTTATCATAAATCTTAGATATTATTTCAGCAAGAGGCATAGTGTGAATATAAGGTGGTCTAAATTCAGGATGATGTGGTTTTTCATAATCATTGATTTCACTAATTCTATAATCAACACCTTTTTTAATTCTACCTCCACAGTAAGGACATTTCATTTTATTATCATATGCTACTGATGGATTAATTAATTTATAGCATTTAGTACATGCAGTCATATGATATTTTCCTAAGTTAGGATACAAACCATAATTTGCTTTAATATCATTATGTTTTAATGCATACTTCAATGATGAAAATGAAATATCTTTCATCTGAATTTGATTAAACTCCCTACCTAATCGATGTGGCCATGGAGAATGTGCATCAGAATTTGATAAAAAAGGTATATCTTTAAGTTCTTTAACAGTATCTGCCATATCTGTATCAGCAGA
Organism: Methanobrevibacter wolinii SH; assembly: GCF_000621965.1. Taxonomy (NCBI): domain Archaea; kingdom Methanobacteriati; phylum Methanobacteriota; class Methanobacteria; order Methanobacteriales; family Methanobacteriaceae; genus Methanobrevibacter; species Methanobrevibacter wolinii. Next base: position 65,873 of record NZ_JHWX01000014.1, on the reverse strand, counting down.
TAATCCTAATTCTAAAAAATCCACTTTTCCACCATAACAATCATAAATACTATCATATGATTTATACATACCTGTCCAAGGAGTAAATGCATGAGCTGGACCAATTAAACAATCATATTCTTTAACCATGTCATAAATTTCAGCACCAGACATTTTTGTCCTAGGTCTGCCATCAGAATATTTATTTTTAGAAACTAATTTATCTGAAAGTTCACGTGCAATTTCAATATTTGGAAGAAAAATTAAATGATGAATCTTTTTTTCTGCTTCAACTTCTACTGTTAATAAAAAATCACAATCTTTATGTGAATAAATCCCATCACCAATATACTCAGTAGACTCCTCAATAATTTTTAACCATTTTGGATGAAATGCATCCCCAGTTCCTACAAGCTGAAGTCCTTTTTCCTTAGCTTTTGGAGCCATATTCTCTATTAACATATCTTTAGAAGTTGCCATTGAAAAACAACTATGAACATGTAAATCCATATTAATTAACATAAATAAAAATTAGATTATCTTAATATATTAAATTATAGATAATATAAAAACAATAGAATAAATAGGATTAAAACCAATTAAAATAAGGATAAAATTTATTTTCAATCTAAAAATAAGAAATTTAAAAAAATAATTCTTTAAATAAATAGGTTTTAAGAATATAATTAAAACAGAAAAAAATAATTAAAATAAAAAATCATAAAAAAACAAAAAATAATTAAAATAAAAATAAAAGAATAAAAAAATTATCCAATATATCTTAAATCATCATCTTGTTGAGGCATACTACGATTTAAGACTTCTTGTTCTCTTTGTTGAGCTTTAGATAAAATTTGTCTTGTTTCTTCAGCCCTTTCCTCAAGTTTATCAGTGTTAACTTCAATTTTTAATATAGCAGATAATTTATTTAATATTGCTTCTGCAGCTTCTGGATCAATAAAGTAACCAGGAGTTGCACCCATTAAACAAGCACCAGACATATCTCTAAGTTGACCTAAACCTAAAAATAAACCAGAAGCACCAATAATTCCACCATCAGCAGATCTTATTTCAACATCAACAGATTTTAAAAGATCAATTTTATCTTCATCAGTTGCTGCACCATAAACAATAGGTTTTTCCACTGGTTGACCTGTAGCTAAACCACCTAATGTAAATAATTCACTTACATTATAGTCTTCAATAAAATCAAGTAAATCATTGCAAATAGCATATTGTCCTTCTGGAGAAACACCTTGAGTATTTCCTACAAGAATAATAAAATCTTTTTCATCTTCACCTTGATTTTTTAAATAATAAAATTCATTAACCATATTTTCAATTAAACCGTCTTCATCAACATAAACTTGTGGTGGGAAGTAAGGTGAATAAACTTCTGCAAATTTAGTAGCACCTAATTCATCAATTAAATGATCTGCAGCTAATTTTCCAACATGTCCTATACCTGGAAGAGCTTCAATAAATACAGGATTATCTAAAGATACCTCTTCTAAAATTTTAATTTTAGTTTTTAACATTTTTAATCCTCATTTTTAGATTGTTCTTTTAATTTTCTACGATATTTACCATATTTATCTTCAATTGAATATTTTGGAGGATAAATGACATTTAAATCTCCACCACATTTGGGACATTTCTCTTGAAGAGTGTAAATATTACATGATTTGCATTTATGCATTTTCATCTTCATATTATCACAAAAATATTTTACACTATTTTAAATTATGTATAAAAATTTTAAGTCTCTTATTAAAAAATCTTTTGAAAATTAATTAAAAATAAATAAAAAAAGCAATAATATCAAATTTTTTAATCTAAAATTCTAAATTAAAAAAAGTGATAAAACTTTAATCATTAGAAAGTTTAGATAAATAATAAAATTTTAAATGATTAAAAAAAGATGAACTTTCATAATAATTTTTTAAAACATGAAAAAATAATTAGAGATAAAGATTTTAAAAAAATCTAATTATCTTCTAATTCACGTAAAAATTCACCATTTCCATTAGAATCTTCAATAATTTTTATAGCCCTATCTGCAGCATTTTGAAGTTCTTTTTCAGCTATCCTATAATCTGAAGAGGTAACAGTGATACGATACCTTGGAGCACCAACATATTGTACTTTAACTTCATCTTCAGTGTTATTATCTTCAGCAGCTTTTAAAGCTTTAATAACAATATCTACTCCGTCAGGGTCAAAAGTTTGAATATCTATATATCCACTAATATGAACCTCTGGAGGTGTGATATTTCTTTCAGCAACATTAGTAATTGCTTCAGCCCATTTTTCATCAATACCTTCATCAATTAAAGATTGAGCTCCTTCATCAGCAGCTGTTTCATAAGCACCATAAATATCCCCAAAGATATCCATTAAATCATAACCGACTTCTTTATATGCAGTGTTTAAATTTTTATTTAATGATTTAGCAGATAATTCTAAAAATTTTTCAGCTTTTTGTTCTATTTTCCATTGCTGAATCTTTTTAGTTCTTTGGTCTTCTCTAATTCTTTTTAAGGAAGCATCAACATGTCCTTTTTTAGGATTAACTCTAATACAACGAGCTACAATTTTCTGATTTTCCCTAACATGGTCACGGATGTTTTTAACCCAACCAGAAGAAACTTCACTAATATGAATAAATGCTTCTTTACCATGATATTCTTCTAATTTAGCAAAACAACCATATGGAAGAACTTTATATACTGTAGCAACAAGAAGTTCACCCTCTTCAGGCCATTTAGCATTTTTTCTTACTATAAAAACACCTCCAATATTTTTAGGTTCTTAATTTTTATTATGATTTAATAAATTAAAAAAATAGAAATAATAAAAATTAAAAGATTAAAAAATATTTAATTTAAAACTTCATCAATATGAGCCATAATTTTAGCTTTAGATCCACGGGATTTAACAATAGTTTTACCGCAGATAATACATTTTACATCAGAAGCAGCACGATCAAATACAATTTGTTCATTACCACAATCTAAACATTTAACTTTTAAAAAATTTCCTCTACCTTTACTAGCCATATTAAACACCTATTGACTTACAAATTCAGGTTTACCTGTTCTGAATGGTTTTCTGATATGTGATTTTCCACATTCTTTACATTTGTATCTTAAATCTAATTTTTTAACTGGTTTACTTCCACTAGGTAATGGTCTTGGATAACCTCTGTATCCTGCAGTTACACGTCTGAACTGTCTTTGTCCCCATTTTAATTCACTAGCTTTTCGTTTTTTAGAAGTACGAACTTCATGAACAGTATGTTTTTTACAATATGGACAGTAAGTCCTTTTTTCTTTTGGTATTTTCATATAATCACCTTTGATAAAAAAATTATCAACTAAACAAGAACTGATTAGGTATCCCAATAGCTGATAGCATCTAAATAATATAATTCAAACTAAACAAGAACTTTTAAGGTATCCCTTCAGCAAGAATAAAAATCATAAAATAATAAATTAAATCTAAAAAATAGATTATTAATAAGAATAATTAAGATTTTAATATATCATAGATACATTAATTATATTTATTTAATAAGTATTTAAAATTAACTATAAAAATAGAAAATTAAATTATTAATAAATAATTTATTAAAATTAAATTTTAACAAGTCTTCCTTTTCTACATCGAACAATAACATTAGCATTGGCCTTAGGCAAAATAACAAGATCCTGTGATTTAAAAGGACCATAAACTTTTTCATCAATACCTATAATTTCATTAAAATCTTTAAAGATTAAAACTAAAACATTTTCTTCAAGACTTTTATTTTTAAGTTTAGAATCTAAAAAATCTTCTTCTTTTAAATCAATAAATTGATTATTTACTGCTTTTCTAATATTATCTAATTCACTATTATCTTCTTTAGAAATATCTGATTTGATATCTTTGTCTACAGATTCTTCTTTTAAATTATCAACATTAGAATTTTTATTAGATTCTTTAAAACTATTTATAGGCTCTTTTTTTAAATTATCAATATTAGAATCAATAATTTGTTTTTCAATAGGTTCTCTTTTTTCATCTTTTATAATTTTAGCATTAGCAATCTGACTTAATCTAGCAGTTACTTGATTATCTTCATCTAAAGAATCTTCAGTATCAATATCTTTATCATATACAGTATTTGATTCCTCATCTTTTTGATTATTTAAATTATCAAGAGATATATTATTCCTATGAACTTTAAAACTATCCATTAATGAATAATATAATTTCTCTTCTTCATCAGTTAAGTTAAGAGGAGTAGTATCTACTAAATCAAATTTAGGTTTACCTTTAAAAAGATGATAAGATCTATGAATATTCATTAATGCTGCTTCAGCAATTTTATGTTCTCTTCTTTCACATATTTCTGTTGCAATTCTTTGAGTATCTTTAAGAAGATAACTTTCATTAGAAAAAGGATCATCACTAATATTATCTTTAAGTTCATTTATATAAGAATAGATAAGACTATAAAAATTATTATCTACTTTAGCTAATGAACTATTAGCTCTTTCCTTTTTTTGGATTTTACGTAATTCTTGGAAAAATTTATCCACTATAACATCTCACAGAAATATAAGCTTAAAAATGGTTTAAAATAAGTAAAATAAAAATTTAAGAAACTGATTATTCATCAGCTTCAATACGTGGTGCAAGTAAGAAACTAAGTTCTCCATCTCCAGAAATCATTTTAAGTGAAAGTTTTAAAGGCATATCATTACCTAAATAAATTTTTGCAATATCTGAAAATTTATCTGCTTTAAGCATTTCTCTAATTTTTTCTAAAGAGAAAATAGACTTAACTTCTTCATCTATCTTTTCACCATGTACATATTCAATATTTGCATCACCGAATTCTCCTTCAGCAGCAGCTTTAAATACTTCACTATTAACACTTAATATGATTTTATCAGAGAAAATGTCAATATCATTAATTGAATCTTTTAAAAGTGCAAAAGGAACTTCAAATTCAGTTGGATATTCTAATGGAGGTGGAGTTGGAGAATCATATTCCATATCAATAAGACGTATTTTAAATCTTCTTTTAGCTTCACCTTCAAAAGTAATTATTAAATTACCTTCATCTAAAGATAAAGTAACTTTATCATTAGATTTAGAACGTTTTAAAACTTTCATCAATTCATCAGTGTCAATATTGATTTTTTCAGGTTCATCACAAATATATTCTTCAAATAAACTTGCTTTCAACTCTAAATGTACAAAAGTTATATGACTTCTGTCTAGAGCATCTAATCGAACACCTTCACTATCAGTTTGTAATTGAACTTCATCAACAATTGATGAAATTGCATCAAAACTTGTTTTTAATATATTAGGGTCGTTTAATTCGGCTTTAAACATGTAATCCTCTCAATAGAAATAATTTTTAATAAGTAATTAAAAAGATTATATTATATTTTTGGTTATCATCATTAATAAATATTATATAAATAAATTTAAAAATTAAAATAAAATTAACAATAAATTTAAGATAAAAACACAATATAAAATTTAGATTTTTTTAAATTTAAGATTTAATATATTATAAAATAGTTAATATAGATTAAAATAAATTCAATAATTTAAAAACAAGATATCTATTTAAATTAAAAATAAAACATTTAAGATAAAAACTTTAAAAATAAGTGAAATAAAAATAAGTAATATAAATAAAATAATAAAAAAGAAGATTATTCATTATTAGAATCTTTTATATTACCACTAGATTCATTTTTAAAATCTTCTTTTGTAATTGAAGTATTTACAGTAATTTTAAAATCATCTGAACTTTTAGCAACTTTTTCATCAAATGATTTTTTAGTACGATTATAATTTTCTTTATTATCTTCTAAGACAAATTTATTATCCTCATTAATGTCTTTTTCTTTATTATCTTCTTCAATATCATCTTCAATAGAAGAAAACCTTTTTAAGAAATTATCAACATTTTCATCTTCTTCATTAGAATCTAAACTTCTAATTCTAGTTATAGTTCCATTAGAAGTTCCAAAGGACATTATTTGCATTAATGAAAAAATAAAACAAATTAAACCAATTATAAATAATAAAAATGCAAGTCCTGCAGACTCACCTGATGCAACACTATCAACAACCCTAGCAGAATGTCTAAATATTAAGAAAAATCCAAATAAAATTGTAATAATTCCTACAATCATTCCAGCAATTGGAAAAGGACCAATTTTATCTTTTCTAAAATGAATTCCAGAATTTTCAGATTTCTCATCATCAATTGGTTTTAAACCTAAATCATCTAATTTTGAATTAATAAATTCATTATCATCCATACTTACATCAGTAGATTCAGATTTATTATCTTCATTAAAATCTTTAGATTGACCTTCTAAATTAGAATCATCTTCTAAATTAGAATCAGAATCATCAATAGATTTAGATTCTTTTTTATTATCTAAGTCTTCAACAAATACATCATCAACATTATTTAAGATATTACCTTCAAATGAAGAATCTTCATTTTCATTATCTGAAGAATCAATTTTAACATTATCTTCTTTAATTTCAATCTTATCAAAACTCAATTTATCTTCATCTTCATTAGATTTATTTTTTCCAAGAATAATGGATTTAGAAACATCTAAAGAATCATCTTTTAAATCTTTATTATCTACAGATTTTTTAATATTAACATTTTTAAAAGGTTTTATAGATTCTTTAGTTTCTATATATTCATTATCATTAGTATCATCTTCTAAATTTTTATTAACCTTATTAAAAATATTAACAATAGATGATTTATCTTCTTTATGAGTATACTCATCAAGATTATCAGACTTTAAATTATCTGAAGATTTAAAAACTTTATGTTTCTCATTAGCATCATCATATTGAGTTTTTTTAACTGTTTTCATAATCTTTTTAAGATTATTTATTGAATCTTCATAATCTGATCCATCTTTAGAACTTTTCATATTAAATCCTCATTGATTAGAATATTTAATCATATTCTCTCCAAGAATGTTTACATTTAACACATGTAAATATTCTTGTAGGTGCTTCATCTGCACTACGAGTTTGAAGCAACTTAAAATAAGCTTTATTATGACCACATTCTGGACATAAGACATTAGTAGTTGGACGAACATCAAGGTCACTACCTAAATCTACAACATTATCTTTAGAACTGATTTTTTCACTTACTTTATATTCATCATTACTAGATACATCTTTTTCATATCCACATGTATTACATTTAAGTTTACCATCATTAGGTAATAACATTCCACCACATTCTGGACAAAATTCCATAATAACCCTCCAATTATAATTTAAATAGAAAATAAAATTTTTAAAAGAAAGATTAAATTTTATTTTCCTTTTTTAATATATTGTAAATATCATTTAGAATTTCCCTATGATCAAAAGCTAAATCAATATCTTTAATATTATCAAAATTAAAAACATCAATATCTTTTGCATCGTCATCTGCTTTTCTATCATCAAAATTACCTTTAGCTAAAAAGGCAACAGTAACAGTATGGCCTCTAGGATCTCTATCTGGTTTAGAATAAACTCCTACAAGTTTTTCTAATTTTACATCAATACTTGTTTCTTCTTTAGCTTCTCTAACAGCTGCATGTTCAACTGTTTCTCCATATTCTACAAAACCACCAGGAAATGCCCAAGCATCTTTATATGGATTATTTTTACGTTTAATTAATAAAAAATTATTTTCATCATCATAAATAAAAATATCCACAGTTAATGACGGTTTTTTATGATAAGACATTTAATCACCACCACATTATAATTATTAAAAAACTTTTAATAAATTAATGAGAAATTCAATTAAAAATTTTTAAATAAAGTCTTAAAAAAATTTAAAGATTAAATTTGTTCAACTAAAGATTTAAATTCTTGAGTTTGATTTTTAAGTGTTTCAGCTGCTTTTTTAAGTGAATTTCTAGCAACTTTTTTCTGTTTAGTTTTAATAGTCATAATTGGTTCACCAATTAATGGATGGTCTATTGCATAAACAGCATATTGAACATCATCATCTTCCATGAGAATTTTTCTTATAACATTACAAAGAGCATGGTCTTCACCATGAAGAACAATTTCTAATTCTAATTTTTTATCAGTTAAAACTTCAATTTCCATTTTTTATCATCCTAAAAAAAAATTTAATAAACAATAATGAATCAATAAATTATAAATTTTAAAATATTTACCTTAATATAGATATTCCAAAGACATTTTACGTCTTTGTTTTTTACCACATTTTTCACAAATTAACTCATTTCTCCTATTAGTAGGTTTAAGATAAGAACGACAACGAATACACATAGCTTTAATTACACCATCAGATTCATCTTCAGTATTTAAATCTACATTATCACCAGTAATACGAGAAACTTTACATTTAATAATATCTCCAATTCTAAATGCATCAGATAAAGAATCTAAATAATCATTTTCAACTTGAGATATGTGAATTGAAGCTGAATAAGGAAGAGCAAGCCCCCTATTTTCATCAACCTTACTTATTATGTCCACTATAGCCCTTTGACTCCGTAAATCAGCAATTTGCCCATAAACTTCATCACCAAGCTTTAAAAGTACAGGTGTTCCAGTAAGTGGAGAAACAGAAACAATTCTGTTTTTCAAATCTAAATTTGCATTGCCTAAAATAGAAGACTTAATATTACCATCATCATCATAGGTTCCTTCACCAGGTAAATACTGTTCTACAATTCCTAAATAATCTCCAGGCATTACTAAATCTCCTGATTTTATTTTCATTTATACACCTCTAAATAAGTAGGAAATTTAAAAAATAAATATCATATTAAATAATTTCTTTACTATAAATATGTATTTATAATTTTATTATAATATAAACTTAATTAAATATTCTAAAAAATAAATGATATTTATAATAAAATTAGATTTAAATTAAAATAAAAAATTTCAATTTTTAAAGAAAACTTAAATTTAAAAAAATAAAATAAAATTTTCTTTATTAATTTAGGAAACTATTTTTTATATCTTTCATGAAAGAGAATTTCATCTAATTCATATTCTTCCCATTTTCTTTTATTTAAAACAATTTCCAATTCTTTAGGAGTTATAAGAGGCTTTTTATACATAGCAGAATCATCAATAGCAATTCTTGGACATGCAGTTACTATAAATCCTTCTAAATCCATATATGGAAGTAAAATTTCAGGACTTATTTTATCAACTAAAATAATATAAGCTTCCATATTTTCATCTTGAAGGCTTTTTTTAATTTCTTTTGCAAGACTCATCCTATATTGCCCTTCTTTAGAAGATACAAGAATTCCCCATTTTTTAACAGATTTTGCTTTAATAATTCTTGCAAAACGAATTCTTAAAATTCTATCAGCATAATCAGAAATTTCATTTGCCTCACCATTATAAGGATCTACTGCAATTACAGGAGCTTTAGTAAATAGATGTATCCCTAATGGATGAAATTTTCCACTTCCAATGAAAAGATAAATTTCTGCATCAAGATTTTTAATTGATGAAAAATTACATCCTAAGACTTGACCTTTAGTAGTACCTTTTGAAGAGGAACCTATAACTATTTCCTTACCATTATCTTCAAGATAATCTTTAATTTCACCTAAAAGATGTAAATGTTGAGTAGTAGTAGCAAGTGCAATTTTACTATAATCTTCCAATAGTTCTAATGCTTTATCTAATGATCTTTTAACATTTATTGAAGAATATGCCTCAATAAACATTACTGGAACTTTATATTTTAATGGAAGAGGAGTATGAGCATAATGAACAATCATATCTACTATACCTTCCATTTTTTTATCACAAACATCACATGCACCAAAACAAGGATCACCAGAAATAATTACAGTAGCATCTGTTTCATCTTCTATTTTACGAGCAATAGAAACAGCCTGCATTTTTAATCCTTCAGGAAATTGCAATCCTACATTTTTATATCCTTTTTTATTAATATGATTAATAACCTTTTCAACTTCCATATTATACATTGACATAATAATCAAACTAAAAAGTAAATATTTAAAATTAAAAACTAAAAAAAATAATTTTAAAATTTAAATAAAATATAAAAATTTTAAAATTTAAGAATATTAAAATTAATCTGCAATAGTAGAATCAATTACAACTTTACCATTTTCAATATGTAATTTTACAATAGAACCAATTTTATGATGTGTTTCTTTTTCAACAATATTTCTTCCATTTCCTTTATCTAATACTGCAATAATTGTAACAAGGTCAACTCCAATTTCTTCAAGAGCTTTAATAGTACTAATCAAAGTTCCACCAGTACTAACTACATCATCAATTAATAAAACTTTATCTCCTTTATGTAAATCATTTATATATAAATCAGATTCACCATAACCAGTAGTTTTATGAATAGCAACTTCACCATCTAAACCATAATGTCTTTTTCTAATTATAACAAAAGGAATACCTGTTTCAATAGATAATGCAGTAGCTAAAGGAATACCCATAGCTTCAATACCAACTATTTTATCAACATCAATGTTAAAATTATCTTTAACAACTTCAGAAATTTCAACTAAAACTTCTGGTTTCATAGTTGGAATTCCATCACTAACAGGATGAACAAAATAATCATAATCTCCTTTTTTAACAACTGGTGCTTCAATTAAAGATTTTTTTAATTCTTCAAGCATAATTTCACTACATATAAAATTTTAAAAAATAATAAAAATAAGTACAATCTAAATATTAACCTTAAAATTTTTTTAAAAATAATAAAAAAATAAAGTACAATTTAAATAGTACATAAATAATATAATAATAAATAAATTTTTAAATCATATTTTATATATTTAATTATATTATTGATTTTATATTAAACTTATCAAATAATCACATAATATTAAAATATTACTTTGTTAAAAAACGTATTTATTTAAAAATTTAAGTTTATTAAATTTATTTATTTAAATTAAAAGTTCATGATTTAAAAAGATTTTAACAAAGTAAAGATTTAAACTTAAAAAAATCAAATATTAAAAAAATAAAAGCTGGTTAATAATATGTTAGGAAATCTAGGAGAAAACCTAAGTAACAGTATTAAAAAATTAGCAGGAATGACTGTTATAGATAAAAAAACAGTTAAAGAAGTTGTAAAAGATATACAACGTGCATTAATTCAATCAGATGTAAATGTTAAATTAGTATTTAAATTATCTAAAAAAATTGAAGATAGAGCACTAAATGAAAAACCACCTAAAGGAATTACTGCTAGAGAATATGTTATAACAATTATATATGAAGAAATGGTTAACTTACTTGGTTCTGAAGCAGCAAAACTTGAAATTACAGATAAACCATTTAAAATATTATTCTTAGGATTACAAGGTAGTGGAAAAACAACAACTATAGGTAAATTATGTAAATATTTAATTAAAAAAGGATATAATCCAGCTGTAGTATGTACAGATACATGGAGACCAGCAGCATATGAACAATTAAAACAATTAACTACAGAATTAGATATTTCATTATATGGTGACCCTGAAAATAAAGATGCATTAGACCTTGCAAAAAAAGGTCTTGAAAAATTCAAAAATCAAAGAATAATAATTTTTGATACTGCAGGAAGACATAAACAAGAATCAGATTTAATTGAAGAAATGAATAAATTAGATAAAATCATTAATCCAAGTGAATCTATTCTTGTTATTGATGGTACCATTGGACAAATCGCTGGTGAACAAGCAAAAGCATTTTCTGAAGCAACAGATATTGGTTCTATAATTATTTCAAAATTAGATGGTTCTGGAAAAGGAGGAGGTGCACTTTCTGCAGTTGCAGAAACTGGTGCTCCAATTAAATTCATTGGTACTGGAGAAAAAATAGATGATTTTGAAGTATTTGATCCTGAAAGATTCATTTCAAGATTATTAGGAATGGGAGATATTCAATCACTTATTGAAAAAGCAGAAGAAAATATTGATGAAGATATTGCTCAAAAAACTATGAATAATATGATGAGTGGTAAATTCACCCTTGTAGATATGCAAAATCAATTTGAAATGATGAATAAAATGGGACCAATGCAACAAGTCATGAATTTAATTCCAGGTTTAGGTAATAAAATACCTAAAGAATATACAAAGATGACAGAAGATAAAATAAACACCTATAAAATTATTATGTCATCAATGACACAAGAAGAAATGGAAAATCCTAGAATCATAAAACAATCACGTATCCAAAGGATTGCAAGAGGTGCTGGTGTTGAAGAAAAAGATATCAAAGAACTTCTTAAATATTATAATAATAGTAAAAAAGCAATGAAAGGTATTGGAAAACGTGGTGGATTTGGTGGAGGAAATATGGCTCGTTTAATGAATCAATTTGGTAGAAGAAAATAATCTACTAAATTATTCACTTAATTTTTGAAGCTAATTAAAATAAAAATCTGATTTTAAAAAAATAATACTTATTTTTAAAACTTTAAAAGTAGATAATATGGACAAAGAAGTATTAAAAAAAGCAAAAGAAATAATTGATTATACAAACAATACGATTTGTAATCATTGTTTAGGACGTAAGTTTTCTAATGAAATAGAAGGATTAACAAATAAAGAAAGAGGAGAACTTATAAGAAAAGAATTATCTATAGAAAATCCAAATGAAAAATGTTATATCTGTAATAATCTATTTGATAAAATAAATAATGAATTATATGAAAGAATAAATCAAAAAATCAATTTTATAAATTTAGAATTTGATAATTTCTTAGTAGGTTCAAAAGTTCCAAAAGAAATTCTAAAAAAAGATGAAATATTTGATAAAAAATTTGATTTAAATACAGAAAACATTAAAAAAGAAATCAATAGAACAATTGGATTAGAACTAGAAAAAAGACTAGGTAAAATTGTAGAATTTAAAGATAATGAAATTGTTATTGAATTAAATTTTAATAATGAAGAACCAACAGTGTATATACAAATTAATCCAATATTCATAGAAGGAACTTATAATAAATATAAAAGAGGAATACCTCAAACTAAATGGCCTTGTAGGGAATGTCATGGAAAAGGTTGCAAATATTGTAATTACACTGGTAAAATGTATTCTGAATCTGTTGAAGAAATTATGTCTGATATAGTCCTTAAAAAAACTAAAGGAAGATTTTGTAAATTTCATGGTGCAGGAAGAGAAGATATTGATGTTTTAATGTTAGGTGATGGTAGACCATTTGTTCTTGAAGTTGTTGAACCTAAAATTAGAAAATTAAATCTTAGTGAATTAGAAAAAGAAGTAAATGAATATGCAAATGGTAAAACTAAATACAACCATTTAAAATATTGTAAAAGAAATCGTAAAGGAGAAATAAAAGTATCTTCTCCAGATGCATATAAAATTTATGAAGCAATTGTTAAATGTGAAAATGAAGTTAATAAAAAAGATTTAGAAATTTTACAAAATCTAGATTTAATTAAACAAAGAACCCCAAATAGAGTATCTCATAGAAGAGCAGATAAAATTAGAGAAAAAAGAGTTTTAGGATTGAATTGTGAGATTATTAATCCAAAAGAATTTAAAATGACTATTAAAACTGAAGGAGGATTATATATTAAAGAATTAATCTCTTCAGATGAAGGAAGAACTAATCCAAGTGTTACTGGACTTCTTAATAATCAGTGCATATGTAGTCAACTAGATGTTGTTGAAGTAAGTAAAAAATAATAAAAAAATAAATACTAAAAAAAATAAAAAATATAAAAAAATAATAAAAAAATTACTATAAAACTAAAAGTATATTAATAGCTTTAAAGTAATAAATTAATATTATTAATTAATGGAAAGTATATTTCTAAAAAATCATAGAATTTAAGAATTAATCTTATTATCGAAATTTTATGAAATTTATCCATTTTATTATTAAACTTTTAAAAACTATGTTTTTATAAAAATTACAATTTACAAATTATTTTTTTCTTAATGTAAATTTATAAGGATTATTCATTAAAAATGAATAGTTTATAAAAACATTATTCATATTAAATTAATACATAGAGGTTATAAAAATGCAAAGATCAAGAGGATTTAAAAGTAGATCAAGAAAAAAATTGACTAAAAAATCACGTAAAGGTCGTTCTAACCCTATTACTAACAAACTTCAAACTTTTGAAAATGGAGATTTAGTACATATTATTATTGACCCTAGTATTCACAGAGGTCAACCACATTCTAGATTCCATGGAAAAACTGGAGAAATTATTGGTAAAAAAGGACAAGCTTACATTGTAAGTTTAAAAGATGGTAACAAAAGTAAAGAATTAATTGTTAGACCAGACCACTTAAAAATGCAAGAGTGAATATAAATGATAGGTAAAAAAACAGTTAGCAAAGAGCCAATACCTGCAGCTAAAGTAAAAAGAATTCTAGAAGAATTTAGTGAAAATAATGACCTTAGTTACGAACAAAATATTACATTAAATCATGTTCTTACTTTCAACAAACTTTCTGAAGAAGATACATATAAAATGATTGAAGAACTTGAAGGAAAACTTCCTAAAAAATATGCTGTTCGTGTAGCTGATTTATTACCTAAAGATTTATCTGATATGAGATTAATATTCGCTAAAGAGAGAATTTCATTAAGTAAAGAAGATATGGAAGAAATTCTCGAAATAGTAGATAAATATGTAGTAGATGATGAAGAATAGTTATTTTTACTACAATTATCTTTTTTTAATAAATTTTAAATTACTCTAAACTTTAAAAAACTTTTTTTATAATATTTTAATTTTTAATTAATAAACTTAAAAAAAACTATTTTTAAATACAATAAATTCAATATTGTATAAAATTTATATTAACTAATAAAATTAAAAATTTAAAACTATATAATTATATCTTCTAAATAAAGAATCCTAAATAAACTAAAATATATAAATTATATTTTAAAAATATTAAGAAACTTTATTTTAAATAAATCCAGATATAATTAAAGTAAAAAATAAACAGATTTAATAGAAAGCTTAAATTCTTATTAAATATTATTTTTTATTTAAGTAAAATAAAATAAAAAACATATACTAAATTTTCTTTAAATGAATAATAATAAAACAAAATATATTAAATATAATGAATATATTATAAGATAATTAATTTAATATATGAATATTAAAAATTAAGGACTTAACATAATAAAAGAAGTGAGGAAAATGAAAAAAAACAATGATAAATATAAATTTAAAAAAGAAGAATATGCTATAGTCCTAGATTATCTTAGGTTAGGTTATGTAAATAAAAGTGGAACTAAATTTAAAAACAAACCAATAGTACAATCAATAGGTACAGATAAATTCACACTTCTTGAACTCATACCAAAAGATAATGTGGATATTGAGATACATGAAAAATTATATATTGGTTCTGGAAAAAGAGATAAAATAAAAACCGTAAGAAAACTTGATTATAATAACTTAACAGCTACTAGTCGTGTTGAACTTGAATATGCAATAAAAGAAATCGTTGAAAAACAAGAAGATAAATATATTAATTTCTTTAATACTGCAGGTTCATTAAGTACTAGATTACATAAGATTGAACTTCTTCCAGGAATAGGTAAAAAAACAATGTGGAATATTATTAAAGCAAGAGATGAAAAACCATTTGAATCTTACAAAGATTTACAAAATAGAGTACCTTCATTACCAAATCCAGTAAACATGATTACAAATAGAGTAATACAAGAACTTGATCCAAATACTGTTAAAAAAGGTAAAAAGAAATATTATCTATTTACTCAAATTCCTAGTGAAAGAATGAGAGAATATTATAGGGAACAAAAAAGAAAAAATAGAAATAAAAATAAATCTAAAAAAGAATTCAAAAATAATAAAAATTAAAAAATAAGTATTTAATAAACACTTATTTAATAATTTAAGTTATAATATTCTTACAATTAAAAATTTAAATTTCTAAAATAAGTTTTATTTTTAAATGAAAATAAAATCTATATTAAAATTAAGTAAATCCAATAAAAACAAATATTAAATCCTAAAAAATATATTAATGTTATAAAATTTTTCCATGACATATAAAAATAAATATAAAAGTGTAATAAATATATTAAGGTTGTAAAATTTTTTCCATACCTTATAAAACTAATATTAGGACTTAAGAAATATTTTCTAAAGATGTGATTAATTGAATAATAATCAAATTTCATTAGCAAAAGAAACAAAGAATATTTTAAAGAAATATAATCTAACTTTAAATCATAGTTTAGGTCAAAATTTCCTTATAGATGGTGCTAAAAGAAATCAAATAATTGAATTTGGAGATATTAACTCATCAGATACTATTTTAGAAATTGGACCAGGAATAGGTACATTAACTTTAGAAATTGCTAAAAAGGCAAAAAAAGTAATATGTATTGAGAAAGATAAGAAAGTTATTAATATCTTAAAAAACCGTATAAAAGATAATTCAATAGACAATATTGAAATTATAAATGATGATGCACTTAAGGTAGACTTTCCAAAATTTGATAAAATAATATCTAATCTCCCTTATCAAATATCTTCACCAATAACATTTAAACTTCTTAATTATCCTTTTAAATTTGGAGTATTAATGTATCAAAAAGAATTTGCAGATAGAATGTTAAGTAATGTTAATGAAAGAAATTATTCAAGACTATCTGCAATGTTACATTTTAAAGTAGATATTGAATTATTAACAAAAGTTCCTTCAGAATGTTTTATACCTAAACCTAAAGTAGACTCTGCAGTTGTAAAACTTACACCAAATAATAAAATTGAAGATGAAGAAATATTTGAAAATTATGAAAAAGTTTGTAAGGCATTATTTCAACATAAAAATAAAAAAGCAGAAAATTCCATAATAAATTCCCGACATGAATTAGGTTATAGTGATAAAAAAGAGTTAAAAACAAATATTAAAAATATAAATTCAGATAAACTAAATGAATTACTTGAAAAAAGAGTAATAAATTTAAGTCCTGAAGAGATACTTGAGATTACACAATTATTAAGTGATATTTTATGAAAATGGGAAAATATGAAATTAAAACTGATGATTTAGTTTACAAACCTGCAGAAGATACTTTTCTTTTAGAAGAAAATCTTCAAATAAATAAAAATGATACAGTTTTAGAAATTGGTACAGGATCTGGATTAGTTGCACTTTATGCAAGAGAAAAATCTGATAAAATTACAGTAAGTGATATTAATTTTAATGCTCTTGAAATTGCAGAAGAGAATTTTAAAAATAATGGTATTGATGATATTGAACTTGTATTTGGAAATCTTTATGAACCTTTTAAAAACAGAAAGTTTGATGTAATTTTATTTAATACTCCATATCTACCAACTGAAGATGAAGACATTATTAATGATGATTTAAATTATGCATTTGACGGCGGAGTAGATGGAAGAAAAGTCATAGATCCCTTTTTATATGGATTGAAAAAACATTTAAATGAACATGGAAAAGTTCAGATGATACAGTCATCATTATCTAATATTGAAAAAACATTTGAAATTTTAGAAAATGAAGGATTTATATGTGAAATAACAAAAAAACAACATTTCTTTTTTGAAGATGTAGTTTTAATAACTGCTACATTATTATAAAATCCATCATATTAAATATAAAGATATAATATAACTTTAATAATTACATTATTATAAAATTTAAATAAGTTTTAAAATAATTACTATTCTAAAATCACTAATTAACTTAATTATTTATCTACAAACTTTTTTTAAAATAGATTCTTAAATAGCTAGTTGTTTTAAAAACTTAAATTTTTTAAAAAAATCTATTAGAACTTATTTTTAATAAAGTCTTTAAACCTAATTATTGAATTAATTAATAAATAGCTAAAAAATAAAAACTAGAGTAAAAATTATAACTTAAATATAATATATACTAAAGTAAATAAAAAGTATAAACTAATAAAAATAGTAATTAAAAAATTATAAATGAAGAAATTATTGAATTTCTCCATCAAATACTAATTCTGCAGGTCCTTCCATAAATGCTCCTAATTGATCTCCTTCTTTATAAACTGTAAATTTAAGGTTTCCACCAGGAAGGTGTAAAAGGACATTTGAATCAAATAGGTCATTTTTATATCCTGCAATAGCTGTAGATGTAGCACCAGTACCACAAGCAAGAGTTACACCAGCACCACGTTCCCAAGTTCTCATTTTACCTTCATTTTTAGAAATAACTTCTACAAAGTGAACATTAATGTTTTCAGGGAATAATCTATGAGTTTCAAATAGAGGACCAAATTTATCAATATCTACACTATCAACATCATCAACAAAGATAATAACATGAGGATTTCCAACACTTAATACAGTAATATTAAATTTTTCTCCACCAACTTCTAATTCTTTATTGACACATTCTTCACTATCATAAATCATAGGGACTTCATCAGTTTTAAATGTAGATGTACCCATATTTACTCTGAAGAATTTAGGTTCATTATTTTCAAGTGTAATATCAATAGTTTTAATTCCGCTTTTTGTTTCAACAGTCATTGATTCTGCTTCAAGTATTTTTTTCCTATATACAAAATCAGCGAAACATCTAATACCATTACCACACATTTCTGCTTCTGAACCATCTGGATTAAACATTCTGTAACCAATATCTGCTTCAGATGAAGTTTCAACAAATAATACTCCATCTGAACCTACACCAAAATGTCTATCACATAAGAAACGACATGCTTCTGGTTTATCAGATTCAGATATAACAGTACCTGCACTTTCATCAATAATTACAAAATCATTACCAATTCCATGCATTTTTGAAAATTTTAATCCTTTTAAATCAATCATTTGAATTACCTCCAAGATTATTGTAAGTAATCTGGAATAATTTGATTTCTAAATAAATCATCATATGTTTCAGCTTTACGTACTACTGTTGCATTTCCATTATTAACTAAAATTTCAGCAGGTAAAGGTCTTGAGTTATAATGTGATGCCATAGTAAATCCATATGCACCAGCATTTAATATTCCTAAAACATCTCCTTCTTCAACTTCAGGTAATGGTCTGTCTCTAGCAAATAAATCTCCAGATTCACAAACATCTCCAGCAACATCAACTTCTTCTTTAATAGGTGCACTCATTTTACTTGCATCAACAATATGATGGTAAGATCCATACATAGTAGGTCTAAGTAAAGTGTTAAATCCTGCATCTACACCAATATATTTCCTATAACTTTGTTTTACACTGTTAACTTTAACAAGTAAATCAACTGCATCTGCAACAATATATCTTCCTGGTTCTAAAAACATTGTAGGTTTACCCATATTATATTCTTTAAGTTTTTCTTCAAAGAATTTAACATTTTCATGAGCAAAATGATCAATATCTAATGCTTTTTCTTCAGGAGTATAAGGTACACCAATACCTCCACCAAAATCTACAAATTCAAAATCAACTCCTGCTTCTTCATGAACTTTACCTGCAATATCCATAGTAGAACCTATTGCTAATTTAAATGGTTCTGGATCTAATATACCTGAACCAATATGAGAATGAATACCTACAGGATCAAATCCTAAATCTTCTGCTAATTGATATACTTCAACTGCTTCATTATCCATGATACCGAATTTACTCATTACACCACCAGTAATAGTATGTGCATGATGTCCAGCACCTACCATAGGATTTACTCTAATAGATAATTTAAGACCATTAGGGTCTACAACATTAGCAAGTCTTTTAATTGCTGATACTGAATCAACATTTAAAATAACACCCATATCATGAACTTCTTTAAGTTCTTCATCAGTGATGTTATTACCTGTAAATAATATTCTATCAGGTGAGAAACCTAATTTTTCACAAGTATAAACTTCACCTGGTGAAACTGTATCTACACAACATCCTTCACTTTCAAGTATTTTCATAACTGCAAGGTTTGTATTTGCTTTACAAGCATAAAATACTTTAAAATCAGGATAATATTTAGAGAATGCATTATAAAATCTATTATAATTATCTCTTATTCTGTTTTCATCAATTACATATATTGGTGAACCAAATTTATCTACAAGGTCACATGCATCAGCACCACCAATATCTAAATGGTCTTTTTCATTTACTTTAATATTTAAATCCATTATAATCCTCCAGAATTTAAAAGATTTTTATCAATAGTTTAAAATCAATATAATAATTTTATTAATAAAAATATTATACTCCTTAAGTTTAATTATATAATTTTTAATATTTAATTTATTTTAAAAAAGATAACATTACTTATATAAACTTATTAATATATAAATTTTAGCTAAAATAAATTTTATTTTAATAAAAGAATTAAGGAGAATAATAATATGAAAAAAGGATATGGACTTTCTGTAAGAGGAATAGCTAAAAAAAATGAAAAAATACTTGTTTTAAAAAGACATCCAAAAAGTAAAACTTTTCCAAATCAATGGGAATTTCCAGGTGGAAAAGCAGAACATACTGAATATTTTGATGAAACATTAAGAAGAGAATTTAAAGAAGAAACAAATTTAAAAGTTGAACCATGTAAATTCTATGAAGCTATTGAAGATGAACAAGCAAAAATAATAACAATACAAATCTATATGTATGTAAATATACTTGAAGATGATGAAGTTAAAATTAGTGATGAACATATAGATTATGCTTGGAAAAATATAAATGAACTTAAAACTATGGATTTAAGTCATACAACATTAAATGTTTTAAAAAAGAAGAATTGGAAAATATAGAATCTATTAAAAAACCTATTTTTTTAATTTAAAGAAATAATAAAAAAATATAGAGTCTATTAAAAAACTTATTTTCTAATTTGAAGAGTATTAGTTCTTAAAATTGAATTTAAAAAATATTCTAAAAATTAAAGATTTTAAATGTTAAAATATAGATAGTTAAAAAAAATAAAAATTAGATTTCAGAAAATACTTCATCTAATTTTTCTACCATAACATCAATATCTTCTTTTGTAATTATAAGTGCAGGAGCAATTCTTAAAACATTACCTGCAGTACAATTGATTAAAACACCTTTTTCTCTCATTTTATCAACAATGCTTCCACCTTCCATAGTAAGTTCAATACCTACTAAAAGACCTAAACCTCTTACATCAGAAACAAAATCATATTTATCTTTTAAAGTGTTTAATTTATCTTTAAGATATACACCCATTTCTTTAGCATTTTGAGAAAGATTTTTCTCATCAATAACATCAATTGCAGCATCAGCTGCAGCAGCTGCAAGTGGATTTCCACCAAAAGTAGAACCATGATCACCAGGTACAAATGCAGAAGCTACTTCTTCAGTTGCTAAAGTTGCACCAATAGGAACTCCTCCACCAAGACCTTTAGCAAGACTTACAATATCTGGTTTAATTCCAAATAAATCATGTGCAAAGAAAGATCCACATCTTCCAACACCAGTTTGAACTTCATCAATAATAAGTAATATATTATTATCATCACATAATTTTTGGATTCCATTCATATAATCTTGGTTTGCAACATTTACTCCACCTTCACCTTGAACTACTTCTAACATAATAGCTGCAGTATCATCACTTATTGCATCTTCCATAGCTTTTAAATCATTATATGGAACATGTTTAAAACCAGGAGGTAATGGTTTAAATGGTGCACTAAATTGATCTTGACCAGTTGCAGTAACTGTTAACATAGTTCTTCCATGGAAAGATTGTAATGCAGTGATAATTTCGCCTTTACCAGTAGCTTTTCTTGCAAGTTTAATAGCTGCTTCATTAGCTTCTGCTCCACTATTAGAAAAGAAAGTTTTTGTAAAGTGAGATTTATTTGCTAATTTTTCTGCAAGTATTGCTGCTGGCTCATTATAATAAATATTAGATGTGTGAATCATTTTTTCAGCTTGATTTTTAATAGCTTCAACAACTTTTTCATTAGTTTGACCAACATTGTTTACTGCAATTCCTGCAAAGAAATCTAAATATTCATTTCCATCTTTATCATAGACTTTAACTCCATGTCCATGATCTAAGACAATAGGTTGTCTACCATAAGTATGCATTACATATTTATCATAGTTATCCATAACTTCTTTAGTATTCATAATAATAACACCTTAATTTAATTAAATAATAATAAAATAACTTCTTAAAGTTCTAAAAATTAAGTAAATAATTTTTATAATAAATAAAATATTCAGTAATAATTCTATATTTTATTTAATATAAATTTAATTTAAAAAATTATTATTAAATATCCTATTTATTAAGTTAAATTTTTTAATCTAAGATTATAATAATCTAAAATACTAAATGTTAAGTTAAATTTTTTAATCTAAAATTATAATAATCTAAAATACCTAATATTAAGAAAATCTTAATTCAAATATTTTATATTATATAAAAATAAAAAAAGTCTTAAAAAAATTGAAGATTTCACTTAATATATTTATATTATTAAAATAAAATTAATAGTAATTTTATTTTTTAATATATTAATAATCAATTTAATCAAATGAGGTTATATTTATATGGTTGAAAATATGAATAACCAGGAATCATGGTTTCCATTAATATTAGTTGCCTTTGCATCATTTATTATAACCTTAGATACTACATTTATGAATGTATCTATTTCTAATTTAATAGTTGATCTAAATACTACAATAGGAACTGTACAAGGAATAATCTGTTTTTATACATTAACTACTGCATCTTTAATGTTAGTTGGATCTAAATTCCAAGACATATTTGGTAAAAGAAGAATATTTTTAACTGGAGCATTTATTTATGGTTTAGGTGCATTGATTGCATCTTTAAGTATAAATTCCACAATGTTATTTATTGGATGGTCTTTATTAGAAGGAATTGGTGGAGCATTAATGACTCCTTCTACTATCTCTATAATAAGTGGTAGTTATAATAGTGAAAAACGTACATTTGCATTAGCAATTAGTAGTGCAATTGTAGGGATTGCTGCAGCTATTGGTCCTTTATTTGGAGGAGTTGTTACAAGCTTTTTAAGTTGGAGATTTGGTTTTGTCTTTGAACTTATAATAATCCTATTTATTTTTATATTTTATAAAAAGATACCAGTATTTATTAAAACAGAAAAATTAGCTGATTTTGATATTATAGGTGCAATTTTATCTGTAACTGGTATTATATTATTTGTTTTAGGTGTTCTAACATTAATTTCAGATAGAATTAAAAGTTTAGCTCTTATGATTTGTGGTTTAATATTAATTTTAGTATTTATTTTATTTGAAAATAAAAGAAAATCTAATAATAAAATACCTTTATTTGATGTTTCTCTATTAAAAGAGAAAAATCTATCTTTAGGTATGATTATAAGGTTAATTACAAATTTATCAATTGCAGGGTCATTATTTGCAGTTTCTTTATTTTTACAATCTGTATTAAAATTAAATGCATTTAATACTGGTTTAAATTTATTACCTTTAACTATAAGTTTATTAATATTTTCACTTTTAGCTCCTAAATTAGCAGTTAAATTTAATCATAAATATATAATGGTTTTAGGTTTTATTATTTCAATTATTGGAGTTTTAGCTTTTAAATCTAGATTTACACTAGATACTAAATTTAGTGATTTATTCTTAGGATTAATTATTTTTGGTGCAGGATTAGGTCTTATAATATCATTAAGTGTAGATATTTCTTTAAGGAATACTCCTCCTAAAAGTCAAAGTACTGCTTCTGGTTTTATTACTACTGGCCAAACATTAGGAAGTTCAATGGGTACTGCAATTATTGGATGTATTTTAATTATTGGTGCTATTGGTGGATTACATGATGCAACTAATACTTATGCTCCAAATCATATAAGCGATTCTGAATTTAAATCTAATTTACATGTTTACTTTGAAAAATTAGGTCATGTAAGTGGAAAAGAAATTAAGGAAAAACCAATAATAAAGAAAATTGTTAATTTAGTAATTAAAGATGCAATGAAGTTAGTGATGAATTTCACAATATTACTTCTTTCGATTGGTTTAATATTAACTTTATTTTTAGATGATACTAAAATTAAAAGAAAAAATAAATTATTTAATAATAATCATATTAATTAATAAAATAAATCTATGATTATATTTAATTAAAATAAGATAAATAATAAATAAATTATAAATTTAAAAGAGGATAATATGGAAAGTGTAAAACTTGGAAAAACAAACATAATTGTTAATAAACTCGGTTTTGGAGCATTACCTCTTCAAAGGGCAGAAGAAAAAGATGCAATAAATTTTTTAAAAAAAGCATACAATAATAAAATTAACTTTTATGACACTGCAAGAGCTTATTCAAATAGTGAAGAGAGAATAGGTAAAGCATTATCTGATGTTCGTGAAAACATATATATTGCAAGTAAAACTAAATCATTAACCCCAGAGGAAGTATGGAAAGATTTAGAAACTAGTCTTAAAAATCTTAAGACAGATTATATAGATTTATATCAATTTCATAATCCTCCATTTTGTCCAAAACCTGGAGATGAACATGGTATATATGATGTATTCCTTGAAGCAAAAAAAGAAGGTTTAATAAATCATATAGGTATAACTTCACATAAAAATGCACTTGCAATTAAAGAGATTAAAAGTGGATTATTTGAAACTATGCAATATCCTTTTTCATATTTAAGTGAAGAAAGAGATTTTAAAATTATTGAATTATGTAATAAAAATAATATAGGATTTATTGCAATGAAAGCTATGGGTGGAGGATTACTTAAAGAGTCTAAAGCAGCATATGCATTTATGGAAGAATATCCTACAGTTTTACCAATATGGGGAATACAAAAAGAAAGTGAATTAGATGAATTCTTAACTTATCAAAAAGAAAATATTAAGCTTAATAGTGAACTTGAAAATATAATAAAAGAAGATAAAAAAGAATTATCTGGAGACTTTTGTAGAGGATGTGCATATTGTCAACCATGTCCTAATGATATTAATATTAATATGTGTGCTAGAATGTCATTATGGATTAGACGTTTCCCTACTGAGCCATATCTTACTCCAGAATATGAAAAAATGATGGAAAAAACTCTTGAATGTGAAGATTGTGGTGAATGTATTAAAAAATGTCCATATGAACTTGATATTCCAAGACTTCTTCGTGAAAATTACAAAGATTATCAAAATGTATTATCTGGAAAAATAAATACATATAAAGAGTAAATAATATTAATAATAATTAATTAAAGAAATTATAAAGTAATTTAAATAAAAAACTATAATTTAATATTTAATTAAAACATAAATTATAGATGTTCAATAAAAATATTATTAGAACATGAAAAAAATTAAAGTGATAAAATGAAAAAAGCTACTATGGAAACTGAAAAAGGAACAATTATATTAGAATTATTCCCTAACGAAGCTCCTGGAACTGTTGCTAACTTTGAAAAACTATCAAATAGTGGATTTTATGATGGATTAACTTTCCACAGAGTAATTCCAGATTTTGTTATTCAAGGAGGAGATCCTAGAGGAGATGGAACTGGAGGACCAGGTTACACAATCAAATGTGAAACTGAAGGAAACCCACATAAACATGGAACTGGTGCTTTATCTATGGCTCATGCAGGTAAAGATACTGGTGGAAGTCAATTCTTTATAACTTTATCTCCACAACATCACTTAGATGGAGTTCATACTGTATTTGGTCAAGTTATTGAAGGTATGGATGTTGTTTATAAAATCAAACAAGGAGATAAAATGACAAAAGTTAGAGTACAAGGATAATCTCCTTTACCTACTTTTATTATAAATATTACTAATTTTAAAAACTAAAAAAACTACTTCTTAAATAAAAACTAAATTTAAAAACTAAAAAACCACACTACTAGTAAATAAAAACTAATTTTAAAAACTAAAAAAAACTAGACTAATTTTTAAAAAATAAAAGAAGATTAAAAAAATAAAAAAGTAGTTAAATTAATTAACTAGTATTAAATTTATCTTTTGATTTAATTCCTACAAGTGATGCAAATACTGCACATATACAAAATATTACACCAATTCCACAAATAATCTGAGAACTTTTTACAATTAATACTGCATATTTTGTAGATAAAGTTAAAGTGCCCATTACCCATGAGAATACTAAAGTTAAAAGTCCTAAACTTAAAGTTTGACCAATTGTTCTCATTGCAGCTTGTGATGCTGATGCAGTAGGTGCATCTTTTGGATGTACTGAACTCATAATTGCATTTGTATTTGGTGATGAGAAAAGTCCCATTCCTAAACCTTGAAGTATCATTGCAATGATAATAAGATAAAGAGGAGTTTTAGGATTTAAAAATGTAAATATTATTAATGCAAGTGTAGCAATACTCATTCCAATAGCTGCTAATTTTTGAGGATGTATTTTATCAGATAATTTTCCAGCATTTGGTGCCATTATAGCCATTATAATTGGAGTTATAATAAGCATTGCTCCAGCCATTTGTGAATTCCATCCTCTAACATACTGTAGATGATAATTAATTATTGTTGTTACAACCATAATTGCAAGATAACTACAAAGTGATGCAATATTTGATGATAAAAATTTTGCATTATTAAATAGGCGCACATTAAATACAGGAGATTTTTGTTTTAATTCCCAAGCTCCAAATATAATAAGTAACAATATACCAATAACTGTAAATATTAAACCTTTATGTGTATTTAATGTTGTAAAACCATATACAAATGATAATATACCAAATGCATAAAGTATTGAACCTATAATATCAAGTGAATCTTCTTCATAAGTTCTCCATTCATGTGGAATTTTAAATATAATTAAAAATATAGATAATACTAAGAATGGGATTACTACATAAAACATAGACCTCCAACCAAGATTATATACTAAAAATCCACATATAACAGGAGAAAGTGAAATAGCTAAATAAACACCTGTAACAGTATATCCTAATGCTTTACCTCTATTTTTAGGAGATACTGCAGATACAACCATAGCCATTGCAGCAACATTTACAATTGAAATACCAATACCTTGGATAATCCTAGATATAAAAAATAATTCTGTTGAAAATGATATACATGCTCCAATAGATCCAATTAAGTAAATAACAAGACCAACTATCAAAGACTTTTTAACACCATATTTTCCAGATATTTGCCCTGCTGGTATAGTACATGCTGCAATTACAAGAAATAGAATAGTTAAAACCCAATTTTGTACTATATTACTCATTCCAAAATTACTTCCAATTGCAGGTAACCCTACAACTACACCATTAGATAAAAATACTCCAAAAAAAGATGTAATAAAAGACACAAAAATTACATAAAATTCTAAATCTAATTTTTTATTCATATTCTCACCTTTTTTTAAAAGAACTTTAGGCAATATTTATAAATATTTTATAAATTAAAATCATTAAAATGAAATTAATATTTTAAATATTAAAATTTTATAATTGAATAAATAATTACAAAAAATACTCCTTTTTTAAAAGTTTCTTTAAATATCATTTATATAAGAACAATTATATAATTTTTTAAAAAAAAAGTATTAAATTGAAAATAAAAAAATATTAATTAAATTTTAAAATAAAAAATAGCCTAAAAATAAAATAAATCAATATTTCAATAAAAAAAATATTAATTAAAAATACTTTAAAATAATTAAAAAACTTAAATTAGATAATTAAATAACTATTTCTTTAAAATATTCATAAGTCCAGATTTACGAGCATAATGGAAAAGATACAATTGAACATATCCGGCATAATCCCCAAATTTATCCATACCAAAATCTCTTATTTTTTTAACAGAAACATCTTCATTATCAAAATATAAATAAGACATAATTCTTTTAATCCATACATCAGTTGGAAATGCTTCTTTAAAATTAAAACCATATAATAAAATACAATCCGCTACTTTAGGACCAACTCCTTTAATCTTAATAATCTCATCAAATGCCTCATCATAAGTCATATTAAAAAACTCATTAAAATCAGCCTCAAGTGAAAATATTTCACTTGCTTCTTTAACATATTTTACTCTATAACCAAGTCCACAAGATTTAAGATTATTTGTATATGATTCTAATTTTCTTTGTTTATCATCAGATTCATATTCTTCTTCTTTTGTTTCATATGCAGACATTAAAACTTCAGAAGGAGGAAATTTATAATAAGTTCCAGATGGAAAACTAAATTCATCTCCCCAAATCCTTTTTATATCATTTATACTATTAGTCCATCTTGCAATAGAATTATTTGAAGATGAAATTGATGAAATAATAGCTTCAAATGGATCAATAGCTTCAAAAAGTCTTAATCCTTTACAAAAATCTACTGCAGGAGCAAGCTTTTCATCATTTTTTAAATACTTATAGAAACTATTAATATCATAATCAAGATCAAATATTCTTCTTACTTCAGAATAAATTTTAGACTCAAAATCCTTTTTATCTATAATAAAATCATTCATAACTTCTGGAATCTCATAATTTAAACTAAAAGAATTAATATTTTCCTGTGAAATCTTTAATAATACTGGAATATTATTTATTAATATAACATTATTATAAGTCCTTTTATTCTCATCAAATTTCCAAGGGGCTTGTGAAGTTTGACCTGATTCTTGGGTTAATTTAATATTAATTAAATCATTAAATTCCATTTAAACATCCTCTATTAAGTTAATTTAATTAATTAAATCATTAATTCCATTTAAACATTTCATAAACTAATTTAATATTAATTAAATAATAATTTTATTTAGATAAACAATATGTATAAAATTTATAATCTTACATTAATTCCATTTTCACTTAAATATTTTTTAACAAGAGGTACAGGATATTCATCAAAGTGGAAGATACTTGCAGCTAATGCAGCAGAAACATCTGTTTTTTCAAATGCTTCTTTAATATCTTTAGGACTACCTACACCTCCAGAAGCAATTACTGGAATATCCACTGCATCATTAATTGATTTAGTTAAATCAAGATCATAACCATTTTTTGTACCATCTGCATCCATAGAAGTTAAAAGAATTTCACCAGCGCCTCTTTCTTGACATTCTATTGCCCAATCTATTGCATCAATACCAGTAAATTTACGGCCACCATAAATACTACAATCAAACCAACAATATTTACTTTCATCACTTAATCTTGGATATTTAATTTCTACAACATTTTTATCAGGAGCATCTTCAGGACTTTTTACATATTTTCTTTTTGCATCAATACCAACAACACAAGCTTGTGAACCTACAATTTCAGATGCTTCATTTATTAAATTAGGATTATGAATAGCTGCAGTATTAGTAGAACATTTATCTGCACCTGCTTTAAGCATATTAAGATAATCATCTACTTTCCTAATTCCACCACCAACACATATAGGTATAAATACATTTTCAGTAAGTTTTTTAATAACATCAACCATTGTTTCTCTTCTTTCATGTGAAGCAGTTATATCAAGAATTACAATTTCATCTGCACCTTGTTCATAATATTTAGTTGCAAGTTCTACAGGATTTCCTGCATATTTGATTTCCTTAAACTCTACTCCCTTAACAACACGACCTTCTGGAACTTGAAGGTCACAATCTAAACATGGAATAACTCTTTTAGTTAACATAATATAACCTTGATTTTATACTAATTATGTATATTAGTTTAATAATATAAAAAATATTATAATTAAAAAAGGAATATACTAAAAAAATAGATTTATTAATTAAAAAAAATAGAAGTATTAATATGGTCCTATGGTCTAGTCTGGAATGACGCGGGACTTCGGATCCCGAGGCCGGGGGTTCAAATCCCCCTAGGTCCGCTATTTTTAAATATCTAAAATAAAATTATTAAATTATAGATAATCTTATTTAAAAAATAGATTTCATATAATCTAAATAAAATTATTAAATTATAGATAATCTTATTTTAAAAAATATGGTTTGTTGAAATATATTTTTTATAAAAATTCAAACTTGTTAATACTTGAAAATTAATTTTAAGAAAATTTATTCAAAAGATTTTAAGAATTTCAACAAAGCCAAAAATAAATTTCATATAAAATATACTAAATAAAATAAAAAAATATACAAAGCTTAAAAAAATATAATAAAAAGATTAATTAAATTTTATATAATCATTTT
Source organism: Methanobrevibacter wolinii SH (assembly GCF_000621965.1). Classification (NCBI taxonomy): domain Archaea; kingdom Methanobacteriati; phylum Methanobacteriota; class Methanobacteria; order Methanobacteriales; family Methanobacteriaceae; genus Methanobrevibacter; species Methanobrevibacter wolinii. The sequence continues at coordinate 35,667 of NZ_JHWX01000014.1, read as the reverse complement.
CAACAATTGCTTCTTTAAAGAAATCTGGAATAAGAGATCTATATAATGGACTTTTAAATAACATTAAAATATCTTTATCTAAAACATATGTTGTACAATAATCATCTTCAGCTCTCATTCCTCTACCATATGCTTGCATAATTGTCATTACTGTTTTATATGCATACCAACGTTTATCTCTTTTTTGCCTTAAGTTGATTTGTTTATCTCCAAGATAAGGAAATGGTACTTTATAAATTATTTGAAAACGACATTTATCATAAGGTAAATCAACACCTTCACTCATAGATGGAGATACAAGAACTAGTGGATCTGAATCCTTTTCAAAGTAATCAAGAACTCTCTGTCTATTTGCAGATGTATGTGAAATTAATCTTGCATTAGGAATATTTTGAGTAATGAATCTAGAACATTTATAACTATGAGAATGTATTAATCCTTTTTCATCATTATGTTTTCTTAAAATCTTATTAATAATAGGTATAGTTTTAGGTGCTGTTTTTTTAATTCTATTTTTAGACATTTTACCTACTAAATCAAGGATTATAGGTCTTTTTTCAGGAGGAAATGGACTATCCACTTTAATATAATAAACTTCATCTGGATTTAATCCTAACCATTTTGAAAACATTTTATGAGACAAAATAGTTGCACTCATAAATATACATATATCCCCATATTTAAGAAGATTATCTTTAACATATTTATTAACTCTTAATGGTTTAAAAGATACACTATACTCATTAGAATCAATAACCCAATTCTTAGGTTCATGTTCAAGATGATCTCTTAAAAGTTTAATTCTACTAATAGTTCTCCTAATTCTATCTACTTTATTCATAGGTAAATCTTTTAAATCTACATCCTGATAGGACTCATAAAGTGATTCAAGTTCTAGAATCCAATCTTCAACACTACCATCTTTAAGAGTCTCTTTAGAAATTTTTCTTTTAATATCTTTTTCAAGTCTTTGATTAGATAAAGTAAGTTCTAAACTATTCATCAATTTATTTTCAATATTATGAGCCTCATCAAGAATTAAAAGAGACCTTCTACCAAAATGTTTAACATAATTTAACTCAAGAATTGCATAATCATAATTCATTAAGGTTATTGGTGAATTAATAGCATTTGCTTTTTGTTCCCAATAATTACAATGATTATCAGAATTATAATAAATATCATTTCCAAATGAATCTTCAAATGCAAGAGTTGAAGTTAATTTAGGAACTTTTGTAATTGAAAATGGACAGAAAAATTTTTTAGAATTTACTGTAGTTTTACATACACCCATATCACAAGTAGATTCAGAACCTCCCATTAAACAAGAAAAATTAGATCTTCCTTTAACTATAGGAAAACCAAATTCTTTAGAATACTGATGTTGTAATTGTTTTGTCATTGTAAGAATATATGCAGAACCATAAATATTTGCAAGTGTTGTAGCAACTGCAGATTTACCAGTACCTGTTCCTGCTTCTAATACAATATATTTATATCCTTTAGAAATTGCATCTTCAATATTTTGAATAATATCTAATTGTCCAGTCCGTGGTGATGGAAATGGAAAATTTTCAATAATATCATTATCAATATTAGGGTATTCTTTTTTTAATTGATTTATTCTATCATTATTAAGTTTATGATTCTCTATAGAATAAACATCAGGTATAATATCATCAACTGTATTATTTGGTTTTTTATTTGAAAAATCATCTAAAGAATTAGATTTATTTGAGTTTTTATATTTACCACAAACACAATTTTCTTTTAACATACCACAATTAGGACAAAATAAAGAATCAGTCATAATAAATATATTTGAAATATTAATATATTAAATATTATGATAGTATTTGAAAAGTATTTTATAATAAATAAAATCTAAAAATTAAGAAAGATTAAAAAAGATTAAAATTTAAAATATAATATTTAGGAAAAGACTTGAATTTATAGAGTCTTTAAGAATAATATATAAAAATTAAATATAATCTATTAATTTACTAAATAATAGATTCAAAAGTGAATTTTAATATTAATATTTTCATTAGGTGAAAAAATGGTTAAAAAAGGAAAATTATATGGAATTGGTGTAGGACCTGGAGATACTGAACTTATAACATTAAAAGCTGCAAAAATAATTGATAAAATTCCTGTAATCTTTGCACCACGTTCATCCCCAAATAAACATAGTATTGCTTTATCTATTGTAGAACCCCTTATTGAAAAAAGAGAAAATAAAAAATTAATGATAGTAGAACCGGTATTTCCTATGAAAGAAGATGTTAAAAGTTTAAAAAGAAATTGGGAACAAGCTTCACTTTTACTTGCTGAATATTTAAATAATGGACATGATGTTGCATTTGTTACATTAGGTGATCCATCTATATTCTCAACATTTACATATGTACAAAAAAATCTCGAAGATAAATATGAAATTGAAATAATTCCAGGAATTACCTCATTTACTGCATGTGCTGCAAGTATTGGTAAACCTTTAGTTGAGAAAAATCAAATTTTAACTGTTATTCCAAAAATTGATGAAAGATTAAATGATTTAATAGATAAAGGAGACACATTTGTTATTATGAAAACTTCAAGAAACACTAGTGAAGTTGAAGAAATAATAAATGAAGATCCAAGGAAAAAAGATATTACATCTGTTGAAAATTGTACACGTGAAAATGAGAAAATTCTTAAAGGATTTTCAAAAGATAAACCATATCTTACAACTACAATAGTAAAATTTGATAATAATAATGATAAATAAATTTATCATTTTAAACTTATTTTAATTAAAAACAGTAAAAAATTATATTTTATTAAAATACTTAAAATTTAAAAATAGTTTTAGCAAATTAAAATTAATAAAAAAAGAGAATTATGAAATAATCATAATTCAATTTAGATTTATACAATACCTTGAGTTTGCATAGCATCAACGACACGTTCAAATCCTGCTACATTAGCACCAAGAACGTAATCTTTTTCTGCATCATATTTAGCTGAAGTAGTATCTAATTTAGTGAAAATATCTTTCATGATTCTTTTTAACATAGTATCTACTTCATCAAATGTCCAAGATAATCTTTCAGAGTTTTGACTCATTTCAAGTGCAGATACAGCTACCCCACCAGCATTAGCTGCTTTTGCAGGTCCAAATAATACTCCATTATCTTGTAAGTATTTAGTTGCTTCAAGAGTAGTAGGCATGTTAGCACCTTCAGCTACAGCGAAAGTATTGTTTGCAACTAATTGTTTAGCATCTTCAATACCTAATTCATTTTGAGTTGCACATGGTAAAGCTACATCTGCTTCAATTTGCCATACTCCTCTACCTTCATGGTATTCTGCAGAAGATCTTTCTGCTGCATAATCAGACATTCTTCCTCTTCTTACTTCTTTAACATCTTTAAGTAATGCTAAGTCAATTCCTTCAGGATCATATACCCAACCTGTAGAATCAGAAGCAGTTACAGGTTTAGCACCTAATTCATATGCTTTTTCAATTGCATAAATAGCTACATTTCCTGCACCAGAAACAGTTACAGTTTTACCTTCAAAGGATTCACCATTAGCTTTTAACATTTCATTAGTGAAATATAATAATCCATAACCAGTAGCTTCAGTTCTTGCTAATGAACCACCGAAACTTAATCCTTTACCAGTTAAAACTCCTTCATATTGACCAGTTAATCTTTTGTATTGACCATAAAGATAACCAACTTCACGAGCACCTACACCAATATCCCCTGCAGGTACATCAATATCTTGACCAATATGTCTATATAATTCATTCATAAAGCTTTGACAGAAAGCCATTACTTCACGGTCAGATTTTCCTTTAGGATCAAAATTAGATCCACCTTTTCCTCCACCAATTGGAAGTCCAGTTAAAGAGTTTTTAAAGATTTGTTCAAAACCTAAAAATTTAATAATTCCAATATTTACTGAAGGGTGGAAACGAAGACCCCCTTTGTAAGGTCCAATAGCACTATTAAATTGTACACGATATCCAGTATTTACTTGTACTTGTCCATTATCATCTACCCATGGAACTCTAAATTTAATTTGTCTTTCAGGATTTGCTAATCTTTCTAAAAGAGCATCTCTCCTGTATTCTTCTTCATTTTGTTCAACAACAACTCTTAAAGAGTTTAAAACTTCATTTAAAGTTTGGTGAAATTCAGGTTCACCAGGGTTTTCTTTAGTAACCTTAGCAATTACATCATCGACATAAGACATATTTTTAATATCTCCCTTTGATTTTTTTTAATATTTTAACAAAATATAATACTTAAATATTATATTACTAGCGATATTGTATCCATGAATAAAGTTAGTCGGAAGAAGTCTTCCTTATTCCCATGGAACACTATTTCCATATCACAATCTTATTTTGAATATCTTAATATAAATACATTTTCTAATTAAGTGTTTTTAGTAATATTTAAAGAAAAAATCAGGAAAAATATTAAAAACTTTTTAATTATTTAAATTTAAAAAATAATATATTGTTAAAATCATCAATATAAGTAAGAATTAATTTTAGCAAAAAAGAATAAAATTAGTCTTTTGATTTATTTTTTATAATAATATAAACAAGATTTATAATTGAAATTAAATTTAAAAAAGTTTTTTAAGAATTTCAAAAGTCTAAATTTAATAAGAACTTAAGTTTTTAAATAAATTAAAGATTTTATAAAACAAGTAAAGTTAATAAGAAGTTAATTCTTTAAAAAAATAATTAATTAAAGAAAAAATCCACTATATAAATTAAAAAAATAGTTAATTAAACAAGAAATCTATTATATAAAAATAAAAAAGAAAATATTAAAATTTAAAGGTTAAACTCATCATTTAAAGATTCAATTGTAAATTTACAACATTCATCTCCCATAGTATAACACTGAATTTCAGTTACATCAACATCAGTATTGAAATAAGAAGTAAATAAAGATTCAAGAATACCAGAATCTAAGTAACATGAAGGTTTACCTGTTTTTGGTAATAAACCACATTCAAAGCAGTCAACAGCAGTGACTACAATTATATCTCCAACTTCAACACTAAGTTTACCTAAACCTTTTGTTTCCCAAAATTTTTTAATATTTTCTAAAAATTTATTTAAATCTTCATCATACAATTTAGAGAATAATGCTTTACCAATATTACATCCAGTTTCATATAATATAGGATTTATATTAAAACCTTCTTGAATTAAAGTAGATCTTAAAGTATGGTATAATAATAATGAGAAATTAAAATCATCACCAGTATTAATAATATTATCTAATAAGTAATTTGCTTTTCTTTCATCTAATTCTTTAGGTATAGATGGTTTAATTTCACCTAAAAATTTAGAATTAATATAAAAAATCTTTTTACGATTGTCTTGAGGATTAAATCTATAATTAATAACTCCTTTTTCACGTAAAGATTTAAGATGAACAGAAATTGTTGATTTAGATCTACCAGTATTAGCAACAATTTCATCAAATTCCATATCAGTAGTTTTAAGCATTTCTAAAATTGTAAGCTTAACAGGACTTTTTACTACATTAACGCCAACACTACCATCATTTTTAGAAAAAATTTGTATTGGTTTAGTTTTGTCTAATATTTTACCCTCAACATTATTGCTAATCATTTTTACAACCTCTAAAATTTTTTATCATGTTTTTCCAAATGATAAAAAGTAAATGATTAAAAAATATATTTATTGTTTGTAATTAATTCAATATATGTTAATCATATTATATAAATTTATACAATATACAATATTTTAAGATAAAATTAAAAATAATAAATTAAAATACTATTTTTCTTAAACTTTTTATTTATTTAATCAATTAATTATAAAAAATAAATAATTAAGGATTATTAGATTTAAGCTATATTATAAGATAATTTAACTTAAATTAAATAATTTAATTTTTATTAATATAATGGTTTAAATTTATAATAATATTAAAATTTAATCTATTATTTTAAAAATTATTTAAATTTTTATTAAAATATATAAATAATTTAATACTTTCAATAAAAAATTCAATTTACCTAGATTAATAAAAACATTTATATAATATGTATAACTACTTATAAATAATGTTCGAATTAGTACGAACATAAGATTAAAAGTTAAATAATGTGATATTATGAAAGCTAAAGCTCAAAAAATTGCAGACGGAGTATACTGGATTGGTGTAATCGACTGGGATATTAGAACTTACCACGGATACACCTTAGATGGAACAACTTACAATGCTTACCTTGTATTTGGTGAAGACAAAAATGTTGTAATTGATAATGCTTACCCAGGTAAAACTGAAGAAATTATGGCACGTATAGACGATGCATTTGAACAAGAAGGAAAAGATGTAAAAGTCGATGTCATTGTACAAAACCATGTTGAAAAAGATCACAGTGGAGTTTTATATGATTTACATAAAAGATTCCCTGAAGCACCTATTTACTGTAGTGAAATTGCAGTAAAAGGTTTATTAAAACACTACCCTAAATTAGAAGGAGCAGATTTCAAAACCGTTGGAACTGGAGACAGTTTAGAAATTGGTGGAAGAACTTTAGCATTTTTAGATGCATTTTTACTCCATTGGCCAGATAGTATGTTTACATTACTTGTTGAAGATGGAATATTATTCCCTAACGATGCATTTGGTCAACATTTATGCTACTCAAAAAGATTTGATACCGACATTCCAGAAGAAGTACTTATGGATGGAGCACAAAAATTCTATGCAAATTTAATCACACCACTTTCAAATTTAGTACTTAAAAAATTCGATGAAATCATCGATCTTGGATTACTTGATAAAATTAAAATGATTGCTCCTTCCCATGGTCAAATATGGACTGACCCAATGAAAGTTATTAATGCATATAGTAACTGGGCAACTGGAAAAGCAGCTGAAGATAAAGTAACCATTGTATATGATACTATGCATTACTCTACCCAGACCATGGCGCATGAAGTTGCTGAAGGTGCAATGGCAGAAGGTTACGATGTAGAAATGTTCTTCTTACATGAAGATGAAAGAAGTGAAATCGTAAAAAGTATATTAACAAGTAAAGCAGTTGCAATTGGAGCACCAACAATTAACGATGCACCATACCCAAGTCTTGGAGACTTAATGTACTACTTAAAAGGTTTACACTTTAACAGAACCGGATTCAAAAGACCAGCAGTTACCTTTGGATCAATGGGAGGTAAAGGTGGAACCGTTGAATTCTTAAAAGATGAATTAAACAGTTGTGGATTCGATGTTGTTGATACTGATGAAATTTACTATATCCCAACTGAAGATGAAAAAATAGACAGCTATGAATTAGGTAGAAAATTAGTTCAAGAAGCTAAAAAACTTGATTTATAGATTTAATTAAGAGATTATCCTAATCTCTTAATCTATTTTATAAAGAATAATGTTTAATCCATACAATTGAAACATTATTTAATTAATAAACTAATTTACTAAAATACTAAATAAATTATCAATATAAAATCATATTAAGAAATTAAAAATTTAAAAAACTTTAAGTTAGATAAAGTACATATATAAATGTGAGGTAATATAATGGTAAAATATATTCATAAAATTGGTACTACTGTAGGTACTGATGTAGAAAAAGACGTAGCAGGAAACTTTAAAGGAGAAACTTCAGAAGTAGGTATGTACTTAGCAATGTCTAGACAAGCATCTAGAGAAGGTTATGGCGAATTAGCTGAAGTTTTCAAAAGACTTGCATGGGAAGAAGCAGAACATGCAGCAAGATTTGCTGAAATGAACGCTGTAATCAAACCAACCTTAAAAGAAAACATTGACATGATGTTAGATGGTGAACAAAAAGCTAATGTAGAAAAAAGAGAAGCTTCTGAAAAAGCTAAAGCAGCAAACTTAGAAGATGCAGCTGACTTCTTTAGAGAAAGTTCTAAAGACGAAGGACGTCATGCTAAAATCTTAGAAGGAATTATCGAAAGATACTTCTAGATTTAATTTTTTCTAATTTTTTCTTTTTTTTAAAAATTTTTTATAGATTTCAACTTTTTTTATAAAATTTAATAGTTATTATTAAAAATATTTTAAAGATTTAATTTTCTTAAACTATTTTATTTAAAATTTAATTTCAAAAATCTTTATTTTTATAGATTAAAAATTTCAATAAATTAATTAAAAATAAATTTATATTATAAAATTAATGATTTAAAAAAGTAAGATTAAATAAAAAAAATTTTTAATAAATAAAAGATAAACTATTTTTTACAAATAAAAACAATATCATTTTTATTTGAAACACCATATTTTACAACTAAATTCTTATCAATATCTTCTGGACCAAAAGTACTAACATTAAAACCTACTGATTCTAACCTATCTTTAAAATCCATAGCATATTTACGAACATGATCCTTCTGACCAAAATATTTAGTTCTTAATTCATCAGTATTATACTCCTCATTTTCAAATGTTTTATCTAAATCTCTAAATAATGGAACCATTAAAAATACCACACCATCTGATTTAACAACCCTATACAATTCAGACATAGCTTTTATATCATTAGGAATATGTTCTAAAACATGACAAGAAATAATAAAATCAAAATAATCATCATCAAAAGGAATATCGCACATATCTACCTGTTTTCTAATATTATTATTAGAATCAATATCTACTGGCCAATAATCAAGATTATTTAATCTACTAAAAATAGAAAACAATTGTTTTTCTGGAGCAAAATGTAATAGTTTTTTATTTTCTTTTAAATTAAAGATATCATTATAATATTTTTTAATATAATAAAAGAGAAGTCTTGTCCTTTCAAAAGAGTGACAACTAGGACATGATGCATGTTTTCTACCATTAATCACTGTAAAAAAAGGAACTTTTTTATTACATATAGGACAAAAACGTTCTATACCACTTGAAACAACATCATTAATTGATTCGTTAAGTAAATTATTATTTTTTCTACAAATTTCAATTTGTTTTTTAAGATTATCAATATCCTTATTTAATTTAATATTATTATTTTTATAATATTGAAAACTATTACTTCTAGATAATAAATAATTTTTAATACCCATAATAACCCCCTCACTTTAATTAATAACTTTGTCGAAATCATATGATTTTTAGAATAATATTTAAATAATATCATAATCTTTCAATAATATCAATTTATATTATAAATAAAATATCATATATAATTTATTAATATAGATTTACTAATTTTTTTAATAATAATTTATTATAATATATTAAAATTTACATTAAATATTATAATATTGATTTAAATTTATTTACTTTAATTTAATAAATTTTTAATTAAATTAATCCTAAATATTAAAATATATTTATTGATATTTGTAATGTAGATATATTAATTAAAATATATACGTTTTATAAAATTTTTAAAAAATAAAATCACTTAAAGAATCTTTAAATAAGTTTATTAAAAATAATCCCTATTTAAAATTTAATATTTTAGATTAAAAAAATATATATCTTTATAAATTTTAAGTCAATAAAATATTGTTTTAATTTTTAATAAAAATGAAATTGATTTAATCCTCATGATTTTAGAATAAACTTATTAAATTTAATTTTAAAATACTAAATACTGTTTAAATTTTTATAAAAAACTTATTCTAAAAATAGGTTAAACTAGAAAAAATAAATTTAATAAAAAATAGGCTTTGTTGAAATCCTCAAAATCTTTTAAATAAATTTTCTTAAAATTGATTTTCAAACATTAATTATTGTTTAAATTTTTATAATAAATAAATTCAACAAACCAAAAAAATAAAAAAATAGAGTTAAATAATTTTAAATCCAACTAAAATACCAATAATAAGACTAGCAATAATTACCATAGCAATAAAAACTGAAGTGAATAATGTAATTAAATAAGTATTATCTTCAGATAATCTATAAGATAATAATTCTTCAAACATTTTTCCACCATCTAATGGTTTCATTGGAAGTAAATTAAATAAACCTACTGAAAGGTTAATTATATAAATCCATTTAAATAAATCTTCTAAACTTAACCAGAACCAAGGTAAAATATCACCATATGTATTTTTAATATTTTCTTTAATTACAAAATGTTCTTGACATCTAATACCCATATAACCAATAGATTTATTATTAGGATTTTCACCTAATTTAAATTTAGAATTTCCTTTATTCGTTTTCAGTTTAACTGTAGTATTAGGACTTAAATTATGGACAGCATTAACATAATCTGTTGAATTTTTAATAGTTTTATTATTAATTCCAGTTAAAAGTTCCCCTTTACTAATATGACCTACTGCAGGAGCATTATTCACGATTTGTGTTACTTCAACTCCTTCTTGATCATAAACTGTAGGAATCACACAATTAGCAAGTAATGCAAATACAAGTAAAGCAATTACTGCAAGAACAATATTCGCCATTGATCCTGCTGCAAGTATTCTAAGTTTGCTTATTCTTGAAGCTTTAAGTACTTGTTCTTCATCAGGTTCTACAAATGCACCAGGAATTATAAAAAATAACAATAAACCCATTGATTTAACATCAATATTTTCTACCCTTGCAAGAATACCATGTGAAAATTCATGTACAATTAGTAAAAGGACAAGTGCAATAAATCCAGATAAGAATGGAATGAAAATAGGAGAACCTGGAATATCAACACCAGGAATAAGAATAGATACAGATGGAGTTTTTGTAACTGTTCCAAGAGATATTATTAAAATATATGTCATCAATGCCATTGCACCAAAACATATAACAATACCTATATTCATATACCATTTCCAAAACCTAGGGGCTTTTTTAGCAAGTTTATCTATAAAATCTATAAATTTATGAGTTCTCCACATAATTATTGGAAAACCCATTTCTAAGTTTGAGTCTTCATGATACATTTTATATAATGCTAAAATGGTCCATACAAGAATAAAACCAAATACATAATACCATATACCATTCACAATATCACTTAATAATAATTTAATAAATAATAAAAACTTTGAATTTCATAATTTTAATTTAAAAAAAATAAATTAAGAATATACTATTTAACAAAGCTAAAAATATAGTTAATTTTTATTATTTATATTATATAAATTTTCTAAAAATTAAAAAAAGAAAATAGAAATAAGCTAAAAAATAAATAAAACACAATAAAAATAAAAAAGATACTAAAAATAAGTTAAAAAATATTAAAACACAACTAAAAAAATAAACTAAAAATAAAAAAGATACTAAAAATAAGTTAAAAATAATTAGAATATTTAAAATAATGGCTTTGTTGAAATCCTCAAAATTTTTAGAATAAACTTTCTTAAAATGGATTTTCATACATTAAATACTGTTTAAATTTTTATAAAAAATAGGATTTCAACAGATTAAAAATAATTAAAGAATATTTAATGATTATATATTTAATCTTCAAAATCATATATTCTTAAAATTGTTTGATTTTTAGTATTAATATTTTGATAAGAATACTTAAATTCACCTTGCCAAGAATCAAAAACTTTCTCATCAATCATGTGATGATCTCTTGCAAATGGACTAAACCATTTATAAGGTAAGGCAATAACTGCTCTTTTTGAAATCCTAGCTAATTCTTTAAAAACTTCAGTTTGTTCACCCATAATACCAAAGTGTTCAAGAACTTGAGATAAAATAACAAGATCATACTCTTTATCTTTAATAGGATAAGGAAATTTAGTACAATCATGAACAATTACTTTATTAATATTAAATGGGAAATACTCTGAACGATCCATAAGATCAATAACATCCTCATTTTCAACAAGAGGTGCTTTATAAGGACCAAATTCTAATATTTTATGAACATCATCCATCCTAGATAAAACCTCAACCATTTCTTGATAGAATTTATCCCATCTTGATGCACCATAATAAGTTTCATTGAACTTTGTTAAAACATCCTCCTTTGTTAGAAATCTTCCTGGAAAATTAGAAGGAGCTCGAATATTCTTTTCAAGTTCACTTACACGATTATTTAAAGAAGAAATTTGTTTTTTAAGATTATTATTTTCTTTTATTAAGTTATCATGTTCTCTTTTATAATAGTTATAACTATTACTTTTGTTTAAAATAAAATTAAAAAGACTATTTCCCATAATATTCACCTAAATCAAGCATTCCAATTCATAGAATCAAAAAATACTAAATCAACAGAATCTCCTTTTTCAATACCCTCATTATTTTCATCAATTATAATATAACTATTTGCTTCAACCATACTTCTTATAATACCAGAACCTCTATTTAAGATATGGCGAGCATGAATATTATCTGCATTAGTTCTAATAAAATCAGTGCGTCCTAAAGTTGATGGTATCTTTAACTGAGATTTTCTTTTAACTATATTAAATTCATAATCTTTAATACCTTGCATTTTCATAATATAAGTTCTTGCAAATATATCAAATTGACTCATTGCTGCAACAGGTTGACCAGATAATGTAAATATAGGAGTATCATTAACGATTCCTGCACCTGCAGGTTTTCCAGGTCTCATTGCAACACCATGGAAAAGAATCTCTCCAAGATCCTCTACTGCATCAAGAACAACATCCCCATCACTTACTGCAGTACCACCTGTTGTAATAACAACATCATATTCTTTACTTGCACTATCAATTGCTTCTTTAACTTCATCAAAATTATCATGTGCATGAGATACTGTAACATTTGCACCAGCACTTTTGACTAATGCTGCAATTGTATACTTATTAGAGTTTATAATCTTAGATTTAGTTTCTAATTCTTTAGAAGGTTCTACTAATTCATTACCAGTAATAATAACTTTAATATTCGGTTTTTTAAATACTTCAATTTCATTATAACCTGCAGATGCAATTAAACCTAATTCTTGAGGACGAATTAAAGTGTTTGATTTTAAAACAACATCACCTTTACTAATATCCTCTGCTTTAGGACTTACATTTTCACCAGGAGTAACTTGTGAGTGAATAGTTAAAGTATCACCATTAGAAGAAGTATACTCTACCATAATAACAGCATTTGCTCCATCAGGTATAGGTGCACCTGTAGATATAGAAATTGCTTCACCATCATGAACTGTTTTATTTGAAAAATCACCAGCACCAATTTTATCAATGATTTTAAAATCTTTATGAACATTATTAGATGCACCAAATGTGTTTTCAGCTATAAGAGCATAACCATCCATTGCAGATTTATCAAATGGTGGAGAATTATGAAAAGATTTAATATCTTCAGCTAAAACTCTCATATAAGCTTCATCAATACTTATTTTCTCAGTATCTGTAAATTTCTGATTATCATTGAGTTTAGAAACTGCTTCATTAAGAGGCATTAATTTTGATAAAAACATTTTACATCCCAACTATATTTTAAAAATAAACTATAATAAAAAGACAATTATAAAATTACAAAGTTAAATTTTATAAGAATAAATTTTTAATTAAAAGATTAAGAAATAATTTATTAAATAATTTCTATTTAAAAATAAAAAACATATAATATTTTTATAATTAAATAAATTAATTTTTAAAAAAAATAAAAAAATAATTAAATTATAATTATATTAAAAATTATATCATATGCTCTTCAATAACACCAGTATAAGCATCTTTTAGTGAATCTACAGATAAATCTATATCATCATTAATTTTAAAACTGTTTCCTTTAACTACACCAATACATGCTACTGGAACATTTATTTTGGATAAGACATCATCTAAAGCATCTGCTTTAACTGTCATTATATATCTACCATGTGATTCAGAAAATAGTAAATTACATAAATCCATTTCAGAGTCTTTAGGTATATTATCAGTGTTAATTTCACAACCAATATTAGATTTTATTGCCATTTCACTTAAAGCAACAGCAATACCTCCTGCAGAACAATCATGAATAGCAGTTATATTTTTATCATAATCCTCATCAATTAAATCTAAAATAGATTTAGCTGCATTAAATTCATCATCAATTCTAATTTTAGGAGCATCACCTTGTTCTATATCAAATAAAGCCCTATGGAATTCAGAACCTTCAAGTTCATCAAAAGTTTCACCTATTAATAAAATTTTATCTGATTCTTCTTTAAACTCAAGTGTTCTAATATTATCAAGTTTTTCAACACCAATTAAACCAACTGCAGGTGTTGGATTAATTTTAGCTCCTTCATTTTCATTATAAAAACTTACATTACCACTAATAACAGGTGCTTTAAATTTCTCAGAAACTTGAGACATTCCTTCAATACATTCTTTAAATTGCCATAAAATCTCAGGATTCTCAGGATTTCCAAAGTTTAAACAATCTACAATTGCATAAGGACTTGCTCCAACAGATACAATATTTCTAATACCTTCTGCTACTGAACCTGCTCCACCATCAAATGGATTAAGTTTAGTGTGAATAGGATTAGAATCTACAGTTAATGCAATAGCAGTTTCATCATCAATTCTAAGTACTGCTGCATCATCACCTGGTTTTACTGCAGTTCTAACTTGAACTTCATAATCATATTGTTTATAAACCCAGGATTTACTTGCAATATTTGGTGAAGATAAAATTCCAATTAATGCATCTTCAACACTAATTTTAGGGATTTTCCTCCTAGATTCATCTTTAATAGGTTTTTTAACTTCTCTATCAATTGAAGGTGGGTCTGAAAGTAATATTGTAGGAAGATTGCATAATTCTTGATTTTTTTCAAAATCTTTAACAATCATATTATGTCCTTCAACAACCTCACCAATAACAGCTGAAGGAAGCTCATGTTTATCACAGATTTTAGAAGCTAAATCAACATCTTTTTTATTTAAAACAAAAACCATTCTCTCTTGTGATTCAGATAACATTATTTCATATGGAGTCATACCTGTTTCCCTAAGAGGTATTGCATTAAGATCAACTATTGCACCATTATCACATGCACCAGCAAGCTCTGAAATACAACAAGTTAAACCTCCACCACCTAAATCTTTAACACCAGAAACTTTAATTTTATCCATAATCTCAAGTGATGCTTCAAGAACTCTTTTTTTAGTAAATGGATCTCCAACTTGTACAGCTGGCCTATCTTCAGTTTCACTATCAGATGTTAACTCTTCAGAAGCAAAAGTTACACCATTAATTCCATCTCTACCAGTAGTTCCACCCATTAAAAAGAATACATCCCCTACATTAGGTGCTTTACCATAAACTATTTTATCTTTTTCAACAAGTCCAACACACATAACATTTACAAGAGGGTTAGTTCTAAATGATTCATCAAATTCAACTTCTCCTGCAACAGTAGGAACACCTACTCTATTTCCATAATCAGAAATACCTTTAACTACATTTTCAAAGATATATTTAGATTTTTGATCTTCTAAAGGTCCAAATCTTAATGGATCAAGAAGTGCTATAGGCATAGCACCCATTGATATAATATCCCTTAAAATTCCACCAATACCTGTACCTGCTCCACCATAAGGTTCTACTGCAGAAGGGTGATTATGACTTTCCATACCTACTGCAAGAGCATATTTATCTGTTATAGATACAAGTCCTGCATCATCACCAGGACCTAAAATAATGTTTTTTCCTTCAGTAGGAAATCTTCTTAAGAAAGGTCTACTACTTTTATATGAACAATGTTCTGAAAACATTACATCTAACATTCCTTCTTCTAAGGAATTCATTTTTCTACCTAATAAATTAGTGATATATTCTACTTCAGAATCCATTAAAGTCATTAAAATCACCGAGATAATTATTATACTCCTAAAATTTAAAGATAAAATAATTAAATTTAATCTTTAATTATTTTAATTATTAAATCTTCATCTTCAATTTTCCAATTTTTAGTATACTCGTTACTAATATCTTGTCCTTCATTAGATTTAATATTTTTACATTCACCAACATTAATAGTTAGATTATTAGCTCTAACCTCATTTGAAATTAAATCAATTTGTTTAATAACTAAATCTTTAAATGATTCTGAGGAACTTACACTAACATCAATATTAGCTTCAACATCTAAATCCATATCTTTTCTCATATCTTGAATTCTTCTAATTAATTCCCTAGACATAGCTTCTGAAAGAATTTCAGGAGTAAGTTTAGTATTTACAAATACATTTCCACCTTTAAATTCAGATGATACAAAGTCATCAGGAAGTTCAGTATCAAATAAAACTTCTTCTGAAGATAACTCAATATCTTTATTATTTCCTTGATAATCAACACCTGAAACAATAATTGAACCATTATTTTCAAGGTTTTCTTTAATGATATTACCATCAGCTTCTCCAAAGTATTTTTTAACAATACCAATATCACCTTTAAGTTTAGGACCTAATATTTTAAGGTTAGGTTTAGCAATATAAGATAATTCATCAAATTCAGAAGAACATATTACATTTTTAGTATTAGATTGATCTTTAATTACATCTTCTAAATCTTTAACAGCATCAAATACTTTTTCATTTTCAGAAACGACTGTAATATCATTTACAGGCCATCTAAGTTTATATCTTGCAACATCTCTTGCACGTATAGATGCATCAATTACTTCTCTTACAATATCCATTTCATATTCAAGATCTTTATTTATTAAATCTTCATTAACAGTCCAATCTTCCATATGTACACTTTCTTTAGCATCTGAAAGATTTCCAACTACAAGATTTTGATATATAACTTCAGAGATATGTGGAGTAAATGGAGCCATGAGTTTTATTAATGAGACAATTGCAGTATATAAACCATAATATGCACCTAATTTATCAGGATCATCACTTTCTACCCAAGTTCTTCCTCTAATTAAACGTACATACCAACGACTTAAATCTTCTAATATAAAGTCCATGATTTTACGTGTTGCTTTATGGAAATATAAATCTTCAATATCTTTTGCAACTTCTTTAGTTAATGTATTTACTCTTGAAATAATCCATTTATCTTCTTTTCTTAAATGGATATTATCTTTAGTACATTTTTCAGGTTGGAAATTATCTAAAGACATATAAGTTGTAGAGAAGACATAAACATTCCAAAGAATATTAAACATTTTATTTACATTGTTTAATTCATCCCATACAAATTTAAGGTCATCCCAAGGTTTACATGCCCATAAAAGATAGAATCTAAGTACATCAGCACCATACTTTTCAATAACCTCTTCAGGACTTACAACATTTCCAAGAGATTTACTCATTTTTTTACCATTTTCATCTAATACAAATCCATGCATTAAAACATTTTTATATGGAGCTTTACCTAAAGATATTACACCAGTACCTAATTGAGAATAGAACCATCCTCTAGTTTGGTCATGACCTTCAGTAATGAAGTCATATGGATACCATTTATTAAATTTATCTTCTTCATTTGGATAATATAAAGAAGCCCATCCTGCAACACCAGAATCAATCCATACATCTAAAACATCTGGAATACGTTTCATTTTTCCATTACATTTAGGACATTCTATTGGTATTTCATCTACGAATGGTCTGTGAACTAATTTACTATCTTCAACATTAGTATCAATAAGAGAAGATTCTTTTAATTCAGCAATAGATCCAATGACCTTAACTTCACCACAATCAGGACATATCCAAATAGGTATTGGAATACCCCAATATCTTTGTCTTGAAATAGTCCAATCTTTAGCATTATCTACCCAATCATGGAATCTTCCTTCACCAGCCCATTTAGGAGTCCAATTTACTTGTTCAATCTCAGATAACATTTTATCTTTGATATCAGTAACTTTTAAGAACCATTGTTCAGTAGCACGATAAATAATAGGAGTTTTACATCTCCAACAAATACCATATCTATGGTTAATAGTTCCATTTTTATACATAAATCCTTTAGATATTAAATCATCAATAATAACTGGATTATAAGATTTTGTATATTTACCTGCATATACTCCTACATCTTTATTGAAATTACCACTTTCATCTACAGGACAAAATATAGGAAGATTATAAGCTTTACCTACCTCAAAATCATCTGGACCATGACCTGGAGCAGTATGTACACAACCAGTACCTTCACCTAATTCTACATGGTCACCAGGTAAGATAGTATGTACATTTTCAAGTGAATCAAACTCTTTTTGTTTAGGAATTTCATCTAGGAAAGGATAAACATATTTTAAACCAATTAAATCTGAACCTTTAACTGTTTTAATAAACTTATAATTAACAGTTACTTCTTTAACTACCTTATCTTCTTCATCTTCATTTTCGGAAGGAATAATATGTTTATGTATTGTTTTTTCATATCCTAAAACATCTTCAACTAAATCTGCAGCTAAAATGTAAATTTCCCCATCTTTTTCAACAAATTTATAATCAAATTTAGGATTTATACAAATAGCAAGGTTTGCAGGAATAGTCCATGGAGTAGTAGTCCATACTAAAACATATTCTTTAAGTCCTTCAGGATTTTCTTCTTTTGATAAGAATGATTGTTTAAGTGGGAATTTAAGATAAATTGAAGGGTCTTCTTTTTCTTCATAATCCATTTCTGCTGCAGCAAGTGCAGTTTCACAATGAGGACACCAACTAATTACACGTTTATCACGAGTAAGTAAATTTTGTTCATTAGCTCTTTTTAAAGTCCACCATGCAGATTCCATATAATTTGGATCTAAAGTCATATATGGATTATCCCAATCCATCCAAACACCAAGAGATTTAAATTGTTTAGTCATTGCAAGTTTATTTTTAAAAGCAAATTCTTGACATTTATCTACAAATGTAGATATACCAACTTTAGATTCAATCTCTTGTTTACTCTTAATTCCCATTAATTCTTCTACTTTATGTTCAATAGGAAGACCATGCATATCCCATCCTGCTTGTCTTCTTAATGAAAATCCATTCATACTTTTATAACGTAATAAAGTATCTTTAATAACTTTATTCCAAGCAGTACCTAAATGGATTTTACCACTACAATATGGTGGCCCATCAAGAAAAGAATATTGTGGACCATTTTTTCTTATTTTATTAACTTTAGCAAAAATATCTTTATCTGCCCAAAATTCATGTACAGATTTATCTATTTTAGCAAATTCATATGATTTTTCTGCCTCTTCTATTGGCATAAACTTTCTCCTTTTAATGATATTAAATTGAAAAATATATAAAAAAAATTAAATTATAAAAAAAATTTAAACTACTAAAAATTAGCAATACTCAACTAAAATAAAGATTTAATTTTATAACAAATTTTACTTAAGTATTTAAGTTAAAAATCCATTATTAATAAAAAGTAAATAAAATCTAATAATTTAGATAATGTTAATAATATTAGTAGACTAATAAATTAGAAATATTATAATAATTGTAAATTAAAACTAGTAAATTTAGTAAAACTTTTAATTTACAATTAATATTTCAACCTAAAAAGATAATGAATGAAAACTTTAATTATATTCAAGAAGTGAAAAAAATGAAATATAATAGTTTACAAAAACCATCATTTAATCAAAGCTAAAACTTAGAATGTTTTAGCTTTACCTTTAACAACATCTTCTGTAATAACTGATATATTTTCAAGCCATGAATCAATGATGTTTTCAACTTTACTATTTACATCATCTAATTTGTAACCATCTTCTAAAATTAATTGAGAAGTAGCAGCTCTAGGTTGATCAATAGGTTTACCAATTTGACTTAAAATCATTAAATTGATTTGTTTTACTCCTTCAACATTTTCTACAACATCATTAGCAATTCTATTAGAAAGTAAATTGTAGATTTTACCTACATGGTTAATAGGATTTTTACCAGAAGTTGCTTCCATAGACATTGGTCTGCATGGAGTAATAAGACCATTAGCTCTGTTTCCTCTACCTACTGAACCATCATCACCCATTTCTGCAGAAGTACCAGTAACAGTTAAATAATAACCAGATTCATCTTTTTTAGTATCATCATCAGCTGTGTTTACAAATACTTCAACAGGACGATTAGTATATTTACATGCAAGATCTGAAACAATATCTTTTAATTCTTCTCTAATAGAAATATATGCATCCCTATCATCAACAAATTTAGAAACCATTGCACAACCAATAGTAAGAGTAATATTATCTTTTTCTCTTAATCCCATTACTTTAATATCTTCACCAACAGCAGGATGTTTAGCTTTAAAAGCTTTAGAGTTTAATAAATTTTCAGTTTTATTAACAATAGTTTCTACTTCAGAAAATGGAGCATAACCTACACCAAATGAAGTATCATTACTTGAAACTGCACCTTGTCTTGAGAAAACATCTACAAGATCTCCAGAACCTTGACCAATTTTACATTCAACAACTGTATCAGCTTCAACATCAAGGTTAATAATTGTTTCATCTAAAAATTCTTTTGCTGATTCAATAGCAACTCTTTCAAGAGGGAATTTAATTCCATCATATTCATGAACTCCCCTACCAGTTAAAAGAATATCAATAGGTTTTAATATTTGTCCTCCACCAAAATGAGGGTCAGACTCACCAGCAGTGATTTGTACTTCATCAGTATTATGGTGAAGGATTCCACCAAGTTCATCCATATACATTTCACATAATGCATGACTTACAGTTTCACCTAAACCATCACTAATACTATCTGGATGGCCTATTCCTTTCCTTTCAACAATTTCAATATCTAAATCTTCAATATACTTTTGATTTAATTCTTCGACTATTATATTTCTCATTTAATCACATCGAAATTTTTTTAGATAATTAATAACATTTATAAAATAAATTTAGTGAATTTTAAATTTCTAAAAAATTCAATTATTATATTTTTATTTTTCATCAATAAAGTATATAATAATTATTATTATAAGCATAAATTTTTAATTAAATAAAGATTTCAACTTAAAATAATTAAAATTAAAATTCTATTTTTATCTTAAATAAATTTAAATTTTATAAGAGATAAAATTATGGAAATTAAAAATTTAAAGATTTATAATGAAGAAAACACAATAAATATTAAAGTTAAGATATGTAACAGCTTTTTAGAAAGATTTAAAGGATTAATGTTAAAAAATAAAATAGAATATCCATTATTGTTTATTATACCTAAACATTATATAGTAAAAGCTAAAATCCATAGCTTTTTTATGAGAATTCCAATTGATATTATATTTATTGATGATGAAGATATAATCTTTGAAACTTGTAGTTTAAGACCTTGGAGCTTTTATACACCAATAAAAGAATCAAAATATATAATAGAATTAGAATATAAGTTTATTAATAAAAATAATATAAAAATAGGTAGTAAAATAACAATAAGTAATTTAAATAAGTAAAATATTAAATGTTAAAGCATTATTTTTATAAAAATAATATTAAAATCAATAAAAATTTATTTTAAAATACTTAATTTAAAAAAAATTAATATTAATAATATTTAAGATTATTAAACATCAAATAAAAAAAGATAAAACCATAGTTTAAAAAATGAAAAACTTATTTATTAATATTTTCATCAATATATTGAATAATTTCTGAAGGATGCTCTAAAACAGTGATTTCATCTATTTTTCTAAGTTCTTCAGTATTTTTAATATCAATATCCCTCATATGCATTTGAATGATTTTTCCTTCAGATATTGCATCATATTGACAAGATATTTTACATTGACCACAACCAACACAATTTAAAAGTGAAATCTCTTTATATGGAATAAAAGCATTATGTGGACAAGCAAGTGCTGCTGTACAAGGATCACATTTTTTACATTTATTAAGTTCTAATTTTGAAGGTAAAACTGTATCAATATCACCAGGAGTAATATCAACAGGAACTACAATAGTTGGAACATTACCTTTACCTGCTTGAGCTACAGCATTTGTAACAATTGTATCAGAAATTCCATGAACTATTTTTGCAACAGTATTTGCAGTAGCTGGAGATAGGATTAAAATATCATATTTACCTAAAGATAATCTACCAGTAATAGGATAACTATATTTTTGATTTTCATCAGTAGCAAGTTCTTTATAACGGCCTCCAGTGTATTTAACAACAGTTTCATAAAGACCATACATTTTTAATACTTCAATACTTGCATTTGACATGAAAACAGTAACTGAATTATCTTTTGCAAGTTTTACAAATTCATCAACACTTTCTTTTAATAAATGTCCTGCTCCAGTAAATGCCCATCCAATACGCATAATATCATCAATATTGATTAAAATTTATTATAAAAATAGTTTTTTAAATTTAAAAAAAAAGAAAAAATTAGAATTGAATATATTTATATGCTTCATCATTTTTAAAAGCATAATGAACTTTATCAAAGTTATTCATATATTCACTAACTTCTTCTTTAACATTTTTACCATCCATTGCAACAGCTTTAATAAATTCTGCAACTTCAGACATGTTTTTCTCTTTTAATCCCCTTCTAGTAATTTCAGGAGTACCTATTCTTAATCCTGAAGGATTATCACTATTATTTACATCATCCCAAGGAAGAAGGTTTTTATTTAATATAATATTATTTTCTTCTAATTCAACTGCAAGTTGACTAGCTGGTTTAATATCAGAAACATCAACAGCAACTTGGTGAGATTCAGTAAATCCAAGATCTTCACATAAAACATTAAAACCTAATTCATATAAAGCTTGAGCTAAAGCTTTAGCATTTTTAATAATTTGTTTAGCATAAGCTTCACCAAATTCTAACATTTCAGCTGTAGCAATACCTTGACCAGCAATGTGATGAAGGTGATAATTACTTACAACACCAGGGAAAACTGCATTATCTAATTTATTTGCATATTCTTCATGATTAGATATTATAATTCCACCTTGTGTACCTGGGAATGATTTATGTGTACTTCCCATTAAAACATCTGCTCCTTCTCTTAAAGGATCTTGGAATTGTTTACCTGCAATTAAACCTAAAACATGAGCTCCATCATATAAAATTTTAGCTCCAACTTCATCAGCAGCTTCACGAGCTTCTTTAACTGGGTGTGGGAATAAGAATAAACTTCCACCAAAAAGAATTAATTTAGGTTTTTCTTCAAGGATTTTTTTATTCATTTTATCAATATCGATGTTCATTATGTCTGGATTGAATGGATGAGAAATTGTTTTTAAACCATGAATACCTGCAGCTGAAACACCTGCATGAGATATGTGACCTCCAAATGGTACTTCTAAAGCTTGTAACTTATCACCATAATCAGCAAAAGCAAAGAAAGTAGCTAAATTAGCAGTTACACCTGAAATAGTTCTTACATCAACATATTTAGCATCAAATAATTTTTTACTTAAATCTACAGTTAAATCTTCAATATCATCAATGTATTTACATCCTTGATACAATCTTTCATGAGATTTACCTTCAGCATACCTATGAGACAAATCAGATACCATTGCAGTTTTAACATCAGTACTAGTAATATTTTCACTAGCAATAAGGTTAATACTGTTTCTCATCCAATCATTATGATCTTTCATAAAATTTTGGAATTTACTAATATTTTCTTGATTAGACATTAATTAACACCTATAAATATTATCAACAAACATAAGTCAATAAACTTAACTCAATTAAATTAAAAAAAATAAATTTCAATAAAATTAAAATTATTAATTTTATATAATTTATATTTAATTTTTTAATTATATAATGATTATGTAAAATCATTAAAAATTAGTTTACATCTAATTTTAAAATTATATAATAATTATCTAAAATCATTAAAAATTATATTTAAAAAATGATTTTAAAAAAAAAGTTATATTTTAATTAAGAAATTTTAGATAAAAATAATTAAAATAAAATATAGTTATTAAAAATCTTAAAATCTTATAAAAATAGTTTAAAATTAGTTAAAAAAGATAAAAAGTAGATATTGGATAAAATCCAATAAATCTACATATCTTCAAGAGCAGCATCGATTTGTGCCATAATTTGATCTGTTTTGAAGTGGTTTTGATCCATAGCACCTGATGGACATGCACCTACACAGGTACCACATCCTTTACATAATGCTACATTAATTTCAGCATGTTTATGACCTTCGTCTCCAACAATACTAATTGCACTAAATGGACAAAGTTCAACACATACTTCACAAGCACCACAAATAGATTCATCAGAAGTAGCAGTAATAGGTTCAATTGCTACTTTACCTTGTGCCATAGGAATTGCTGCACGACCTGCTGCTGCAGAACCTTGAGCAACAGAATCAGGAATATCTTTAGGACCTTGTGCTACACCAGCAATGTAAACACCATCGGTTAAAGTATCAACAGGTCTTAATTTAGGGTGAGCTTCCATATAGAATCCATCAGCAGATTTGGAAATTCCTAAGGTTTGTCTTAATTCGTTAGCACCATGAGGAGCTTCTAAACCAACAGATAATACAACTAAATCATAGGTGTATTCAGTTACTTTACCAAGTAAAGTATCTTCTGCCCTAATAGTTAAAGTTAAATCATCGTTTTCAATGATTTCTGCTGGTCTACCTCTTAAGAATTCAATACCATATTTTTCTTGTGATGTTTTGTAGAACTCTTCAAATCCTTTACCAAATGCACGAATATCCATGTAGTAACAAGTTACATCTGTATCAGGTTCGTGATCAATACATAATTGAGCATTTTTCATAGAGTACATACAACATACCCTGGAACAGTATGGTTTACCAATTTGTTCATCCCTTGAACCAACACAGTGGATAAATGCAACACGTTTAGGAGTTTTACCATCAGAAGGTTTAACAACATGTCCAGTAGTAGGACCTGATGCATTAATCATCCTTTCAATTTCCATAGCAGTAATTACATTAGAGTATCTACCGTAACCATATTCATATTTACCTGAAGGGTCGTATGGATCGTAACCAGTAGTTGCGATAATAGTACCAACTTCAAGTTTAATTTCTTCAGCTTTTTGATCGTGATCGATAGCTCCAGGAGCACATGCTGCATCACAAAGTTTACATCCAATACAGTAATCTTTATCAATAGTAGCACATAATGGAACTGCTTGAGGGAATGGAATGTAAGCAGCTTTAGTCATACCAATACCTTCATCAAAGTAGTTAGGCATTTCGATAGGACAAGCTTCAGAACAAGCTCCACAACCAGTACATAATTTTTCATCTACATATCTAGGTTTTTTCTCTACAGTAACAGTGAAGTTACCAATGTATCCATCAACATCTTTTACTTCAGCATAAGTAATTAATTCAATGTTTTCATGTTTACCACAATCTACCATTTTTGGTGCGAGAATACATAAAGAACAATCTAATGTAGGGAAAGTTTTATCGAGTTGTGCCATCCTTCCACCAATGGTAGGATTTCTTTCAACAAGATAAGTATGGAATCCCATATCACCTAAATCTAAAGCAGTTTGAATACCAGTTACTCCTCCACCAATAACAAGAGCATTGTTATTTACATCTACTAAGGAAGGAGTTAAAGGTTGTAATAATCTAGCTTTAGCAATAGCCATACGTACTAAATCTTTAGCTTTTTCAGTAGCAGCTTCAGGTTCATTCATATGTACCCAAGAATCATGTTCTCTTAAGTTTGCAAATTCAAATAAGTATCTGTTTAATCCAGCTTCTTCTACACATCTTCTAAATGTAGGTTCGTGAAGCCTTGGAGAACAAGCACCTACTACTACCCTATTAAGGTTATATTTTTTAATATCTTCTTGAATAAGAGATTGACCAGGGTCAGAACACATATATTTGTAGTCTTTAGCAACTACAACATCAGGTAAAGTACCTGCGTATTCAGCAACTGCTTCTACATCTACTGCTGCAGCAATGTTTACACCACAGTGACAGACATAAACTCCTATTCTTAATTCTTCGTTTTCATTATTTTTTTCTTCTGCCATTAAATCACCTTGTACAAGTATGTGACATTATCTAATATTTTATAAAAATTAAAATCTTAGATAAATGTATGTTTAACATTGCAATTAATAAAGCTTTCTATTTTTAAAATTAAGTAAAGTATTTATATAATAAAAAAATTTTTAAAAAATAAAGATAAATAAAGAGTATTTAAAAGATTATATTTAAATTAAAGTTAAAAATAAAGATAAAAATATAAAATAATAATTTTACTAACTTAATATTTAATAAAAGATAAAATAAGAACGTAAATAAAATTAAATAAAAAACTTAAAAAATAGAATTTTAATCAATAGTATCTATTGAAAATTTATTAATTTAAAATAATTAAATCTCACATAAAATATAAAAAAATTATTAATTAAATTAAGTCCACTAAAAATCTAATAGATTTTATCAAATTTAAGTTATTTAATAAGAGCAAAAAAAGTAATCAATTAAAAATATCAAACTATAAATTAATTAAAAACTTATAAAATCCCAATTATAAATTTTAAATAATTAAAATTTAAATTAAAGATTATTATAAGATTTAAATAATTGAAAATTTTATTAAAATTTTAAACAATTGACATAACAATAGGTAAAATTATTAAACTCACAATCATATCAACAAAAATACAATCAGACGCAATATGAACATCAAGATCATAATTAATTGCAAGAGCTAAAGCTAACATTGCAGGTGGCATAGTTGCTTCAATTACACCAATTTGGAATTCAAATCCACTTACTCCTAAAAGTTTTAAAACAAATACTGCTATTATAGGAGCAACTATAAGTTTAAATACAGAAGTGAATGCTGCCCAATTTAAATTTTTCTTAAGTCCTCTGAAATCAATAGATAAACCTAATGATAACATGATTAAAGGAACAGTAACTGCTTTAAGATAATCTAAAACATTAGTAGCAACAGTACCTATTTGTATATTTAAAACATTGAATAATAAACCTAAAACAACAGCCCATAATAATGGGAAAGTTGCAATTGTTTTTAAAACAGATTTAAGTTTACCACCAAATATGAAAATGAATAAGAAGTTAAATAAGATAAATAGTATTGTAGTACCTACATCATAAAATATAGCTCTAATCAATCCATCATTACCAAATACTCCTAAACATAAAGGATAACCAAAGAACCCTGTATTTGCCATAGCAGCAACTAAAACAATACTCCATTTTTTCTTAGTATCTATTTTTTTAATAGATAAAATTCCATAAGTAATTGCTGCAATTAATCCACAAACAATTAAATTTGTAATAGGAAGCATACCTAACTTAGGAAATAAAGATGTATTTGTTGTATATAATGATGAGAATACTAAACATGGCATAGCTATATTAATTACAATTTTATTTAAGGTATCTACATTATTTACTTCAAGTAGATTAATCCTTTTAGCAATATAACCTATAAAGATTATAATTAAAATAACTATAAATGTTTCTATTAGACTCATTCTATCACTAACTATAAATAAATTAAAAATAACCGCTTATAAAAAATAATAGATAAAATCAAGAAATATAAGATTTTAAAATAAAATTTTATAAAGCTTAAATAATAATTATAAATTTACATTAACTAAAAATATTAAAAGTAAAATTTAGTTAAATAATTAAATATTATTTTATGAGTATATAAAGATAACTTATAAATAAAATAAGAAAAAATAACATTTAAATAATTTAAATATAGTTTAAACTAAATAAAATATTAAAAATAAGATTTTAAAAAATTATAAATATATATAAATAAATTTAAAAGTTAAATATAAAAAATAAAGAATTTTTAAAAGAAATTAATTAAAAAAAATATTTTTAAAAAATATTAAAAATATTATAAAAATTTAGAAAAAATAAGCAATATTTACAAAAATATAGAAAAAATCCTATAAAAATACAAAAATTATATATATTACTAAGTTTAATCTTAGACAATTAAAAAATATTTAAAACTAAAAGTATAGAAATTTTAAAAAAAAATTAAAATTTCATGATTAAATATTTAATCAACAACTCCATCATTAGTGATTTTAAATACACATTCACCTTCAGGTAAATGAGGACTATCAACAAGTCTAGCAATTCTTTTACCTGCTAAACCTTTTTTAAGCCAAATTCTATAAGTTGATGCATGTCCTAAAACGTGTCCTCCAGTTGCTTTAGTTGGACTTCCAAAGAAAGCATCAGGTCTTGCTTGTACTTGGTTTGTAATGAATATAGCAACATTATAAGTATTAGCAATTTGTTGAAGTACATGTAAATGTTGATTAAGTTTTTGTTGTCTTACTGCAAGAGATTCTCTTCCAACATATTCTGCTCTAAAATGAGCCATTAATGAATCTACAATTACAAGTTTAATAGGATTACCTTGTTGAATTAATTCATTAATTTTATCAGCCATTAATATTTGATGAGAAGAGTTAAATGCACGAGCTACATGAATTTTTTGTAAAACTTCTTCTACATCTAATCCAAAACCATTAGCAATTTGTTCAATACGTTCTGGTCTAAAAGTGTTTTCTGTATCAATATATACACATTCACCATCTAAACCACCTTGTTCTTCAGGTAATTGGACTGTTACAGCAAGTTCATGTGAAATTTGACTTTTACCTGATCCAAATTCACCGAAAACTTCAGTAATTGATTGAGTTTCAACTCCACCACCAATTAAATCATCAAAAGCTTGACTTCCAACAGTAATATGACCAACATTTTTCCTTCTCTCCATTACATCAAAAGCTGTTTCAAAGTCAATTTTTTCAGATTTACGTGCTGCTTCAATGACTTTTTCTGCAACACCTTCACCAATTTCAGCTTTAACAGATAATTCTTTAGCAGTAGCTGTTGCTAATCTCATCATATCAGCAAAACCAGCATCTCTTAATTTTTGAGCAGTTTTTTCACCAACATTTGGTAAATCTTCTAATTCTACCATAATAATTCCTCACATATAATAAATTTTATTCATAATTTAAAAAGATTTAGAAATAATTTTTTTAGGATTTAACCTAAGTTCTTCATCAAATTCATTAAATCTTACATCAGCAATTAAATCAATTTGCATTCCCTCAAGATTTTCAACTTTACCTTCTAAAGGACCTATATCTCCTTCTTTTGAAACAATATCAACAATTTCTTCTTGACTAAGTTCAAGTAGTTCTTCTACTAATTTACCGAAGAAGGTAATTTGCATTTCACTAGTTTCATCTGAAATCATACCTGGAAGCATTAATGTATATTTAGGTTCATCAACTTCTTCACCACAATATTCACAGAAATAACCATCTTCGTCTTTACTTAATCTACTACTACAAGTAGGACATTTTGAAAGTAAAAGATTATTCGCTGAGAGATTCATAAGCATACCAGAAATTCTAATGTTCTTATCATCCTCTTCAACTGAATCAAGTGTTTTAGATACATAAATAATATCTTGTAATTCTTCAAATGATGGTAAAGCTTTTATTTCTTTATCAGTAGGAGTTGAAATACCAGTATTACCATTTAAACTTAGTTCTAATGCATCATTATTAAAGCTAAAACGTGGATTTATGATTTTAATAGGATCAGATACTTTAAATTTAAAATCAGGATCAGGACCCCATATAGCTACACGAATTGAACCTGTATTATCACCAATTTCAATATTTCTAACTGAACCATCACTACCATCTGCTTTAACAAAGTTGTTTATAGGATTAATAGATAAGATTCTTCCAACAACTTTAATATTTTGATCATCTTCATCTAATTCTGAAATATTTTTATGTTCATAGATTAATTCTTCAAGAGTATCAAGTGAAGCAATATATTTAGATTCTTCATCATTTAATTTAATAATTCTTGATGTTCTACCAATATTCAATTGAATATCATACATTCCTAAACGAGTCCTTGCATTTTCAATTAAATAAGCACTACCTACATTTAATTCATCTTCAGATTTTTCATCCCATAATGACAAACTAACCAATCCAGTTTCATCAGCAAAATCAACAGATTTTACTTTACCTATAGATCCATCATCCCTTTGGAATTCTCTAGTATCTCCAATGGTAATTACACGACCACAGATATCAACTTCTTCACCATCTTCATCAATGCTTTGAACTTGTTCTATTTTTATTGGTCCAAAACTACCTGCATAATTTTCTTCTAAAAATTCAATTAAATCTGCAGGTTCTTTTGGATTAATTGTAATACTAGTTTCCCATGTAGTATTTACTTTATATCCTGAAGAAGAATAATCATCATATTGAATATTAGCTCCAACGATTTTTAGAATATCTCCTTTTTTAAGGTCTAATTTAGTATCATTACCCCAAAGACTTACTCCAATAGAACCAGTGTCATCGGTTATCTCAACAGTACGAACAAAACCATCACTTCCATCTTTACGTGTAAAAGTGATAACATCTTGAATTCTAGATACTATACCAATTAAAGTTACATCGTTGACTTCTTCAGCATCTCCAATTTTTAATAATGGAGAAATTTCAACTTCAGGAATGTCAAAATCTCCTTTAATAATTCTACTATTTCTATGGGTTAATGTGATTTCGTCTCTATTTTCTCCTACACTAGCATTTAAAATTTTAACAGAATCACCTTGTTCAAGATTTAAAGTATCAATTAAATCAACATCTTTATTCCATAAAGTGTATTGTATACTACCAGTAGCATCTTGAATTTTAATATTAGTTACTTTACCTTCACCATTACGGCCATTAAAAGTATTTATACGACCTAATCTTGCAATTCTCCCAATTATATTAACTTTATCATCATCAAGAGTAATTGATCCTATATCAGTAATGTTTTCTTTATATTCTGGAAAATCTGGATAATCATCAGAATTTAACACATGTATAGTAGCATTATTTTCTAACTGAATTTCAATATTTTTGTTAAATCCTTCTTTAACTTGTACATTATTAATTTGAATAACATCTCCTTCATTAAAATTGTTTAATAAAGGAATATTATTTGTCCAAAATGTAACTCTTATTTTTGCTGTATCATCAGCAATACTAATATTACAAAGTTTTCCAGCATTTCCTTTTCTTGTTTTAAATGATTTCTGGTTTGATATAGACATTACTTTACCAATTACACTAATATGATCTTGACCTGCTTCTAAATCTTCAAGTTTATTAATAACACCATCAGTTTTAGACTCAACAGATTCAGTGATATATTCACCAGTAATCAAACGTGCAATGTCTATATCATCCATAAAATCTACATCACCATAAGACTCCTTTTTTTCTTCTAAAAGCTTAAGAAAATCTTCTTCAGATATCTTATCTTTTATTTTTTCATATTCTTTTTGAATTTCTTCGTCCATACCAGACCCTCACATAAATTATATAATACTTTCAATTTTCATATATAAAGGACAAGCCCGAGAGCATATGAAAACTAATATTTTTAAAAATCCTACAATAAAAAAATATTATAAATATACAAAAATATGAAAATAATTTATTATAATTATAATTATGTAATTCATAGATTATAATATAAACTATATTTATATATACCTATTTTAATAGAATTAAATAATTAAAAAATATTAATCTAAAAGTATTATAAGATACTAATTAGTAATTTAAAACTTAAATAAAAAATTTTAGTATATATATTTTAAATTAAACCTCTAAATAAATAATTTTAAAGGTATTAAAAAGTTTATAGAAAATTAAATAATTTTTCAAATTAAATATTTTTATAAAATTAAAAAAAAGTATTAAAACAATATGATTTATAAGTTCTTTAAAACCTTTGAATTTAAAATTTAAAAATAATAGTTTACAAGTAACTCTAAATAATAAGTTTTTATAAGAATAATGAAAATTAATAAGCATTAGAATTACTTTTTAAGACTGTTTTAATCATTATTGCTAAGTCTAAACCTAAATGCCAATTTTCTACATATTCAATATCATACTTTATACGTTTTTTAATAGAAGTATTACCTCTACAACCATGGATTTGAGCCCATCCAGTTAAACCAGGACGTACTTGATGTTTAACCATATATTTAGGAATCTCTTCTTTAAATTGATCTACAAAATATGGTCTTTCAGGTCTAGGACCTACAACACTCATATCTCCTTTTAAAACATTAAAAAATTGTGGTAACTCATCAATACTTGTTCTTCTAATGAAATCTCCCACTTTTGTTTTACGTGGATCATCAGGTGTTGTCCACTCAGATTTCTCTTCATCCTTATTCTGAACCTTCATACTTCTAAACTTATACATAGTAAAAGGTTCTTGTTGATAACCAATTCTTGTTTGTTTAAATATAATTGGTCCTGGAGAAGTTAATTTAATTGCAATAGCTGTAGCTAACATTATTGGAGAAGTAATAATAATTGCAATAACTGCTACAATAATATCAGAAATTTTTTTAATTGTTTTATTAAATGCATCATCTAAAGGAACATATCTAATATTAATAATTGGAATATCCTCAATCATGTCTACAGATGGTTTAGCAGGGAAATAATCAGTATATGCTGGAATAATTTCTGCTTTAATTCCTGATTTTTCACAACTATTTACTAATTCATTAATATGTTTATAATACTTTAAAGGAATAGCAAGAATAACTCTATCATAATTATGATTATCAAGGATTTTATCTAAATCAGAAAATGAACCTATTATAGGAATACCATCAATATCTTTACCAACATTTTCAGCTCTTCCTAAAAATCCAGAGATTTTATAACCTAAATATTTATTTTCTTTAATTTTTTTCTCAAAATTATATGCTAATTCATTATCTCCTACAATAAGAATATGTTTAAGATTTTTATCATTTTCACGAATATGTTGTAAGAACAATCTAACAAATGATCTTTCAAAAACACCAAATATTGTTGCAAATACTACAAGTAAAAACATTAATATTCTTGAAAAATTTGGTTGATTTATAATAAATAATATTGTAATAAGAACAAAAAATGCGAGAATATTAACTTTTATAATTTCATTAGCCTCTGAAAAAATACTTCTATGAGTCCTAAATGGTTTATATAAACCAAATGAAAAATATAAAATCAAATAAACTGGTAAAATAGCTACTAATAAAAATAAAGCATAAGATTCATATCCTAAATGACCACCAATAGGTCCGAAAATAGTAGTTTTAAATCTTATAAAAGCTGCACAAAATAATGAAAAAACAATCACAAAAACATCAGCTAATACTAATACACCATTTAATAATCTTTGATTTTGTTTAATCATTTTATCACTATTTAAGTTTTATAAAACTAATGAATTATTTTATATTATATATAATTATATAAATTAAAATATTAATATTTAATTAATTTTTTGAAATTGTTTAAAATTTTTTAAAATTTAAAAATTATAATAATTTACTTCATGAAAATGAAATAAATTTAATAAAAAAATATCTTTGTTGAAATTCTTAAAATTTTTAAAAATAAACTTTCTTAATTGATTCAAATATTAAATAAGTTTAAATTTTTATAAAAAATAATATTTCAACAGATTTAAAAAAATAAGAAAATAAACTTAATTATCTTTTAAAAAAGTTAATAATTAATTTTAAAAAACATAAAATAGCTATACCAATATAAACTAGAATATTTAATAAATGATTATATTTTTTAGTATAATGCTTACTATAAAATA
This sequence comes from Methanobrevibacter wolinii SH, assembly GCF_000621965.1. NCBI lineage: Archaea > Methanobacteriati > Methanobacteriota > Methanobacteria > Methanobacteriales > Methanobacteriaceae > Methanobrevibacter > Methanobrevibacter wolinii. The sequence goes on along the minus strand of NZ_JHWX01000014.1, from coordinate 2,028 downwards.
TATACATCGCTCTATAAAACTCATATACTAATTTTGATTTTTGTTTTTTACTACTAGAACCTTTAAAATGAGTAATGCTTGTTTTACCATAATAAATTATTTTATATCCTGCTTCTTTAATCCTATAACAAAGATCAATATCTTCACCATACATAAAAAAACTTTCATCAAGAAAACCAATTTTATTTAAGACTTTAAAATTTATTAACATAAATGCTCCAGTTAAACAATCAATATCATAAATTCCATTATCATCTAAATTATCTAAATTATAATTATTTAAATCATCATTTTTAACTGGAATATGAAAAAGTCTAAAGAAAGAATTAGTAGGATTTGGAAAACTACGTCTACATGCTTTATCTAAAGTATTGTCATTAAGTAAAACTTTAACACCTAATGCACCTACATCATTATGAGATTTTATATAATCCATAGATAATTGAAGAGTATCTTTTTTAATTAAAGTATCTGAATTTAAAAGTAGTACATAATCACTATTGGTTTTACTAAGTGCAAGATTATTTGCATATGCAAATCCTCCATTAATATCAGATACAATAAATTTAATTCTATCTTCATTAGAATAATATGATTTAAGTCTTTCAATACTTCCATCATTTGATGCATTATCTACTAAATAAATATCATAATTGTAATTAATATTAGAATCCAAAACTGAGTTAATTGCATTTTTTGTAATCTCAAATGTTTTATAATTAACAATTATAATTGATAAATCCATAGTAAAACCCCTAATAAGAATATTAGAAATAACTTTTAAAATATAATGATAAAATTTATTTCTAGTAATATAATATTTTTATTATCATAGATATTTATCTAGTTTAAAATCTATTTTCTAATAAGTAAAAAAGTATTTTTTAATAATTCCCATTCTATTTTAAAATAATTTTTCCAATTTTTACTTTTAAATTTTGTTTTTTCTAAATTATTTCTTGAATTTAAACCCTCTTTAATTCCAGAAAGATAAATTTCACCAAAACCTTTCTTTTTAAAATATAAATATTTTACAGTAAATCCAATAAGTAAGAATATAAAATTAACAATCTTCTGTGGAATAGGAAAATTCTTATATATTAACCATATATTATTCCTTGCAGCAATCTTAACTTTAAATTCATTATATTGACTTCCAGTAGTACCACTTCCAATATGATATACTATTGAATCTGGAGAAAAATAATTTTTATATCCATTGATTTTAGCTCTATATGCTAAATCTACATCTTCCATATATGCAAAGAAATTATCATCAAAATATTCTATTTCTTCAATAATAGATTTTTTATATAATGCTGCACCAGCACAACTTGAAAATATTTCTCTAGTTTCTGTATAATTATTTATATCTTGATTATTTCCAGATTTTTTTGTATAAGCAAGTATTGTATATTCATCACCTGCATCATCAATAAGATTTCTATTATTAAACTGAATCATCTTAGATGATACTGAAAAAATATTATTTGATAAATTGATTTTTACTAATAGATTTTTAATTGTATCCTTAGTAATTTCTACATCATTATTTAATAAATATAAATATTCAGATTTAGCTACTTTGATTCCTTGATTAACAGCACTTGCAAAACCTAAATTTCTAGTGTTTTTTATTAATTTAATATCAATTGGATAATTAGAAGATAAATTATTAATATATTCTATACTTCCATCATTTGATGCATTATCAATGATGATTACTTCTTTAATATAATCTTCTTCAATTAATAATGAATTAAAAAAGTCTTTAAGAAATTTAACTCCATTATAATTAGGAGTAATAATTGAAACTTTCATACTATCACATATCATATAATCTTAACTAAATCAAATAATATTAATTATCATAATAAATTTATAATTAATCTTAATAATTATAATATATCAACCATGATAAATCAAATAACATCATAATTATATCCTAACATACCAACCATAACTAATCAAATAACAACATAATTATATCCTAACATACCAACCATAACTAATCAAATAACAACATAA
>NZ_JHWX01000013.1:1426-93519 GCF_000621965.1 Methanobrevibacter wolinii SH | reverse complement strand
CAATAGTAGTAGTTGAATAATTAGGACCCTGATTATAATTTAAAATAAACTTATAAGTCCTAGTAGCAGAATCAACATACCCAGATTTAACTAAATTACCACTAACAGAATCACCCATATTAGGACTAGAAGGTTCACTTAAAGACTTAACAACCGCAATATTAGCAGTACTACCAGAATTTAATTGTGAGATAGCTCTAGACTCATAATATAAAAATTGAGCTAAACTAACTTTCACAGAACCAATAGTAACAGAACTAGGCAACTTACCATTAGCAACATAATAAGCCCTAACAGTCTTAGCAGCACTAACAATCTGACTAATAGTAAAACTTGTAGGATTACTTGAATTAGTAGAATTAGATGAATTAGTTTTTGAACTATTCATAGAACTAATTCCACCACTTAATGAAGTCATATTAAAGATATTGAAAAGAGCATATCTGAAATAAACAACCCCATCAGCACCACCATTTAAAGCATATTGTGAATCAGTAGATAATACACTACTACTTAATTTAACAACATTTGAATCAGAATCATAAGTTTGAAGAGCAGTCCAAACTTCTGCATTACCTGAATGATTTTTAAAGTAGGTACTAGTAGATTTAATCCATGAGTCAGTTTCTTCATAATTTCCTTTATAAACCATAGGAATAAGTATATCTACAATATTTCCTAATTGATCAGAATCTTGACCATAATAATAAGCATTAGAAGATGTTTCTGGCATGATAATTGCAGCAACTTTAATATTTGAATTTATTTCTTTAACTGCAGCAGTTAACATTTGTGTAAATAATGTTATATATTCAGTTCCATTAGCATATTTATATGCAGTTCCAGGGAACCTTAAATAATCTAAAGCAATACCTGCTACACCTTGAAGTTCAGCATAAGATTTTGCTTCATTAATTTTCTGAGTCCAATAAGATTTACCACAAGTTGCTGGATTTATAAAACCACCATCATAAAAACATTGCACCCAAATATAAACATTTATATTATAGGTTCTAGCTTTTTTGATAAATGATTCAACAGCACTAACACCATAAGTTTCTACAGCATAATAATTTAAGAATATATTTCCAATATGATTTGCATAAAGTTTAGACAAATCAACACTATTCATATTACTTCCAAATAAAAATACTCCAAAAGTATTGTTATTTAAATTTGTAATATTATTATTTGAACTTGTATTATTTACAAGAGTAGAACCTACTGATGTTGTAGTTAATTGTTTATTTACAGTAGAAACATTACTATAATTTTCAGTAGTATTCAAAACTGTATTATTAATATTAGACACAGTATTTGAATTACCGACACTATTATTATTAGAAATTATAGAACTTTCAACATCTACATTTGAAGAACTATTATAACTACTTACGATAGAACTTGAAGAACTACCATTATCACTATTTGATATAGCATTTGTAGAATTATCACATGTATTTACGGAATTTGTTACCGTATCATTTGTTACAGTTTGAATTGAATTACTTACCGAAGAATTTGATATTGCAACTGTATTATTATTAACATCAGTTGCACAAATAGCACCAATGCTTAAAAAAACAATGAGCACCATTAATAAGCTAAAATATCTAAATTTCTTCGACATTTTTCGCCTCCTAATTTGTTCATATAAATTCTTAAAAAGAATACATTTAAAAAAAAGTAAAAAATTACATTTTTTTAAAAATATTCTTAGTACAAAATAATGTATAACTTAAATTGTATATAAAGGTTATGTTTAAGAAATAAAGCATTAAACCAATAGTATTCAATAAAAACAACATAATAACAATAGAATAAAATAAAATAAATAAAAAAACAACTATAAATAATATAAAAAGCAATAAAAGATAAGTTTTAAAATTTAAGTTAAAAAATCCTAGAAAAATGAAATACATTAATAATTTATTCATGAAATTAAAATAAAAAATAAATTGAAAGATAAAATAAAAAATAAAACTTATAAATTCTTAAAATAATAAAAATAATAAAAATAAAACAATATTTATTAAATAGAACATGTATAATCTGATTTAAAAAAATAATTAAAAAAATAAAAAAATAGGTAAAAAGCCAGAAAAAAGATTTAAAAAAATAAAAATTAAAAAAATAAAAAAATATATAGAAAATAGAAAGAAAAAGACATAAAAAATAATTTTAGAAAAAAACAAACACAAATTAAAAAAAATTAAACAAAACTGATAAAAAAACAAAATAAAAAACAAACACAAATTAAAAAAAATTAAACAAAACTGATAAAAAAACAAAATAAAAAACAAACACAAATTAAAAAAATTAAACAAAACTGATAAAAAAACAAAATAAAAAACAAACACAAATTAAAAAAAATTAAACAAAACTGATAAAAAAACAAAATAAAAAACAAACACAAATTAAAAAAAATTAAACAAAACTGATAAAAAAACAAAATAAAAAACAAACACAAATTAAAAAAATTAAACAAAACTGATAAAAAAACAAAACAAAACTAAAAAAACTGATAAAAACAAAAAACTAGTAAAAACAAATAAAAAAATAAAAAGAACTTAAGAATTCTTAAATATATTTATAATAAAAAAATGTAAATTATTAAAAAATTTACATTGGTGGCATTCCGCCCATACCCGGCATTACACCATTAGCATCATGAGGAATTCCACTGTGGTCAAGACCATCATCTTCATTACCAGTTGAATTAAGAGCACCTGCAGCAGCAACTACATCATCAATACGAATAATCATAGAAGCAGCTTCAGTTGCAGAAGTAATAGCTTCTTTTTTAACTCTTAAAGGTTCAACTACTTCATCAGACATATCAACAATTTCTCCTTTAAATACATCAATACCCATTGTATTTGAATTTTCATGAGCACCAATAAGTTTAGAGATAATGTTAACAATATCAAGACCAGCATTTTCAGCTAAAGTTCTAGGAACAACTTCTAAAGCTTTAGCAAATGAACGAATTGCTAATTGTTCTTTACCACTATGTGTTTCACTGAAAGCACGGAGTCTTCTGGAAATTTCAATTTCTGGAGCTCCACCTCCAATAACTACTTTTCCATCTTCAATAGTAGCAGAAACTACACCAATTGCATCATCAAGTGCACGAGCAATTTCTCCAGTAACATATTTAGTAGAACCTCTTAAAACAATAGAACATGCTTTAGGTTCTTTAGTTTCTTTAAGGAAAGTTAATTTTTGATCAAAGATTTTTTTAGTGTAAATATGACCAACAGTACCTAAATCTTCAGCACTTAAATCTTCTAAATCAAGAACGATTTTTCCACCAGTTGCATGTGCTAATCTTTCCATATCTGTGTTTTTAACACGTTTAAATGCTGTAATACCTGCATCTTTAAGATATTGTACAGCCATATCATCAATACCTTTTTGACACATTAAAACATTTGCACCAGCATCAACGATTTTTTGAACTAAATCTTTTAAAATTTGTTGTTCATTATCTAAAAATGCATTCATTGCAGAAGGTGAAGACAAATCAATTTTTGAATTCATAGTTAAGTCTCTAACTTCAAGAGGATATTTTAAAAGAGCAATTTTAGCATCTTTAATATCAGTAGCCATATTTTTACTTACAGGAGAATTATCAATAAGAATACCATCAACAACTTCAGAATCTTCAACAGAACCTCCATTGACCCTTTGAGTATTAATGTGTTTGTTTACTACTTTTCCATCTTCTACAACACGAGTACAAGCTTCTACAACAATATTTGCAAGAGATTCTTTAGCATAATCTGATCCTTTACCAGTCATTGCAGTCATAGCTACTTTTTTAAGAGTTTCTTTATCATCTACATCAATTGCAATATCTTCTAAAATTTCTAAAGTTTTATCTAAAGCAGCTTGATAACCTCTTAAAACAATAGGTGCAGGAGTTCCATTATCAACTAATTTTTCAGCTTCTGAAAGTAATTCACCAGCAATGATAACTGCAGTAGTAGTTCCATCTCCAACTACGCTTTCTTGATTTCTAGCAATATCAACAAGCATTCTTGCTGCAGGATGTGCAATATCCATTTCTTCTAAAATTGTAACACCATCATTTGTTACAATAACATCCCCTAATTTTTTATTTACTAACATTTTGTCTTGACCTTTAGGTCCAAGAGTAGTTCTTACAATGCTTGATAATATTTTTGAAGCATAAACGTTTAAATGAAATGCATCTTTACCTTTAAATCTTTGAGTACCTTGAGGTAAGATATAGATTGGTCTGTTTGAATTATTTGCCATCATATCACCATTAATTTTCTTAATTACAATATAAGGTTTTTATAAAACCTTAAAAAAAATAAAAATAAATATTTAAGTATAAAATTTAAATAATCAATTTTTAATTAACTAATAGTCCATTAATATAAAATGTGTTTATGGTTATATAAAAAGATTTCGAAAAGTATTTATTAACCACTTAAATTATAAAAATTGATAGAATAAAATAGATTTTTATTTATTTAAAAGTCTTTTTTGAATTTTATCTGATTTTAACTCATTGATTGCATTTTTAGATATCCAATTTCCAGCCTTACAATCTTTTTTAAGAATTTCATAAGAAAGATTTATTAATTCTTTATTAAGAGTAATATTTCTTTTGCCTATTTGTCTAATTGCCCAATTAACTGATTTTTTAACAAAATTACGATTATCACATGAAGCATTAACTATCAAAGGATAAAATTTTCTAAAATAATCATCATCTTCTTTTTTCTTATGAACTGCAAGAACTGCAATAAGAGAAAAAGCTGTTCTTTTAACATATTCTTCATCATCTTCTACCCATAATGGAATTTTAGATATTGCTAAATCAGATTTTCTAAGAAGATTTATACAAGCTTGATCAACTATATCCCAAGAATCAAAATCATTAACCCATATATTTAATTGTTCTTCACTTAATTTATCTGGTTCTTCAACCATAGTTGCAAGAATTCTTGATTCATGATATTGGTGATTCCATAATTGAAGTGCAAGTTCATGATTTTTACCAATTTTTTTAGCAATTTTTCTAATTTCAGGCATTCGAATACCATATGATTTATTAATATTTATACCAAATCTTTTTTGACCTTCAATATTTTTCTCATCACTAATAGATTCAAATTCACAAATAACATCTTCAAAATTCACATTATCACCTAATAAAAAAATACTTAAAAATTATTTTTTTAATATAAAAGTTCCATATAATTTTATAGTATAATTAAATAAATCAAATTAAGTTTTAAAAAAAATATAAAATTAAGAAATTAAACAAATTATTCTTAAAATACAAACAAACACTAAACTAAATAAAAAAACATAAACCAATAACTCTTAAACAAAACAATAAACCAAATAAAAAAAATATAAACAATATTTAAGCTAATAATTTAAATTATAAAAATAGAAAAACCAGAAATAAAGATATTAGAAAAAAATAAAGAAGAATTATTCTTCTTTAATTTCTTTTGCAAGTTTTTTACCTAAATCATAAGCTTGTTTAAGAGCTTTTTCATCAGGAACATAATGAACATCAAGTGCATCATCTTCAAGTACATCGAAACCTGCACTTTCAAGATCAGAAGTTAACCTATTAATAGCTCCTCCTCCCCATCCTTTAGATGAGAATACAACAGCTTTTTTCTTTTTACCTGAATTTGCAAAGCTTAAGCAATTAAAGTAATAAATAATTTTTCCAACATTTGGATATGGATTATTCATCATAGTTGGAACACCTAAAGCAATAGCTTTACTATCAAGAACTTCAGTTACTACATCACTTTCATCATCAACTTTTAAGAAGCACATTTTAACTTTTACACCTTCAGAAATTATTCCTTCAGCAATTTCATGTGCTAATTTTTGAGTTGAATGATGCATTGTATCATAGATAACAGTGATTTTATCTTCACAGTCAGCTGTTGCCCATTTAGCATATAAATTAATAATTGTCTCTGGTTTAGTCCATATTAAACCATGACATGGTGCAATCATTTTAACTTTATCTAAATATCCTGCATCAGTCATTTCTTTAACTTTACTTACAACAAGTGGTGAAGATAAAGTAATTAAATTTGCGAAGTATTTTTTAGCAACTTCTTCAACTGCTTTAGGATCAAGTTCATAATCATATCTTTCACCAGAACAGATATGTTGACCAAATGCATCATTAGAGAATAAAATACCTTCTTCATTATATAAAGTAAAGTTACTATCTGGCCAATGTAACATTGGTGCATTAATAAATGTAAAAGATTTACCACCAAGATCTAAAGTATCACCAGTTTTAATAGGATTCATATCTTTATTAGCTAAACTAGGCCAATGATTTTTAAGACCTGGAATAGCAACTTGAGTACAATAGATTTCAATATCTGGGAATTTTTTAACAATATCCGGTAATGAACCACTATGATCCATTTCAATATGGTTTTGAATCATTACATCAATTTTAACTTCATCTTTTCCTTCTTGAGCAAAAGCATCTTCGATTCTAGCCCATAATTCTGGGAAAAATCCTGGATATACATTATCAATTAAAGCAGTTTTATCATCACCAAAAACAAGGTAACAATTATAAGTAGAACCATGTAAGGAATAACCATGGAATTCACGAGTATCCCAATCAAGAGCACCAACCCAATATACACCATCAGCTATCTTTTTAGCATCTGCAATCATATTTTTCACCAATTTTTTATTTATCCAAAATTAATTTTTAAATATTTAAAGAAATTATTTTGAAATATATTTAATATAGTCCAAAAATAATTTAATAATATATTAAAAATTATAATATATTATAATATATATTATTTAAATAAATTTATATCTTTCGAACAAAATAAATTATAAATAATAATTTTCATAAATTCAACAAAAAATAATGACATTATTGAAAACTTATTTTATTTTAATTAATTATCTAAATTTCATTAATAGATTATAAAGATATTCTAAATTTTAATAATCTTAAAGTTAAATAATTAAATATTTAATAACAAAAAACCAACAAACAAAAAAAATACCAAATAAAATAATAAAAAACCATTACATAATAACAAGAAAATACCAAATAAAATAATAAAAAATACCTAAAAACAAGAAAACACTAAATAAAAAAATAAAAACACCTAAAAAACAACAAACAAGAAAACACTAAATAAAAAAATAAAATATTTTTAATAATAAAAATTCTGTTGAAAAACTCATTTTAATATGAAACTTAAAATCTATTGTTTTTAAATTATAATAAAGATTCCAACAAATTAAAAAAGGAGAATACAATGAATAGTAGTGAAATAATTTATAAAGGAATTAAAGATTCTGGAATTAATTTTATTGTAAGTGTTCCATGTGCTAATCTTAAAGAATTACTAAATTTAATAGATGCAGATGATGAAATAACACATATACCAGTTACAAGAGAAGAAGAAGGTCTTGGAATATGTGCTGGAGCATATATGGCTGGAGCAAAAACTGCAATTTTAATGCAAAATTCTGGATTAGGTAATTGTATTAATGCATTAGAGTCATTATTTGAATTATACTCATTTCCACTTGTAATGATTATGAGTCATAGAGGAACTGAAGGTGAATCAATTGTAGGACAAGTACCTATGGGTAAAGCAACACCAAAATTATTAGAATCTCTTGATTTACCTTATTATAAACCTAAAAATCATGAAGAAGCATATGAAGTAGTATCAAAATCATGGAACAAATCTGTAAAAAGTAGAAAGGTAATTAGTATTTTACTTGAAATTAAATATTGGAAATTAGAAGATGACTGAGGTTAAATTATGGCAACACGTATTGATGGAATTAAAGAAATAATGAAAAATATTGATGATGAACTTATAGTATGTAATATTGGTGTTCCTTCAAAAGAATTATATAAAGTAAAAGATAGAGCTAAAAACTTTTATATGATAGGATCAATGGGACTTGCATCATCAATTGGACTTGGACTTGCAATTAACCAAGATAATACAGTTGTTGTAATTGATGGTGATGGATCTGTTTTAATGAACATGGGTTCACTTGTTACAATAGCTCAAAATCAATGCCCTAACTTAATTTGGATTGTTATAAATAATGGAGCATATGGTTCAACTGGTAATCAGGATACATATGCTAAAAACTTAGATTTAACAAAAATAGCTAAAGATGTAGGATTTGAAAATGCATATAAATTTGAAGATATAAACTTTAGTAAAGTATTAAAAAGTAATAAATGTACATTTATAGAATATAATCTTGAAGCAGGTAATTCTAAATCACCAGTAATAGATTTATCTCCTAATGAAATTAGAGATAGATTTATGAATGAAATTAAAAATTAAAATTTTTCTTACTTTTTTTATCTTCTTTAAAATCATTATAATTTTTATAATTAACTTCTTAAACTTAATTTTAAAAATTAAAATCCTTAAAATAGCTTATAATTAACTTTAAACTTAATTTTAAAAAATTAAATATTTAAATTTTTATAAATATCAACAGAATTTTTTCTTAATTTTAATGATAAATACATTAACAAGTTAACCATTCAACTATTTCTTTCATAAATTTATTCCAATAATCCCATTGATGACCACCAACTCCTTCATGGAAAATATAATTAATATTATTATAATTTGATAAAAAGTTTACAAATTTAATATTAGCATCATATAAAGAATCATCACTAGCACAAGTTATAAATAAATCTGGAATATCTTTATTAGAATCTTCTAATTTTTTAATTAAATTATTTACATTAACATCTCTATTAAGTGCTGTATCTAAATTTCCAAAACATTCTTCAATATATTCCTGATTATATTTAAATATAGATTGATTAGTTTTATCAAAATCATCTTCTAAGATTAAAGCTGAAGATAATGCAACGATTTTTGAAAAGGTATTATTATATTTAAATCCATTATATAATGCACCAAAACCACCCATAGAATATCCTCCAATAAAAGTATCTTCTCTTTTATTAGATAAATTAAACATTCTTCTAGTTATATTTACTAATTCTTCACCAACATATTTTGAATAATTCCTATTAGATGATGGATAATTTAAGTAAAAACTATTTTCACCACTAGGCATTATAACTGCAAGATTATTTCTTTCAGCTAATCTTTTAATATCAGTATGGGTTAACCATTCTATACAATCTCCATACAAACCATTTAATAAATATAATGTTTTATAAGGTCCATTATCTGATTTATTTATATTATGTTCATAATCAATATGATCTACAGGTAAAATTGCAGTAAATGGAATATTTCTTCCTAAAGCTTGTGATTTATATTCCACATTTAATAATGCCATAACATTTCCTTCTATTATTTCAATTAATAATTAATATATTTTTAATTAATAAAAACTTTATTTTAAAAAACAAATCACAAAAATACTAATATTAATAATTAAAACTTATATTAAAAAATAAAAATAAAATTATTAATAATAAAATTTCTATATTAAAAAAATAAACACCAAATAAGATTATTAATAATAAAAACTCATATATTAAAAAAACAAACATCCGATAAGACTATTAATAATAAAAACTCATATTAAGAGAAAAAAATTAATTTTAATAAAAAAAATTAAATTAAGTTTAAAATTATACTAGAAGCAAGACATAAGAATAGGTAAGGTTATAAGTGAAAGTAAAGTATCAAACACGATAATATCTGAAGTTAATTCTACATCAAGTCCAAATTCCATGACATATGAAATTGATAACATAGCAGATGGCATTGCTGATTCAATAAGTGCTATTTCATTATCAAAACCACTTATTCCAAATAATTTTAAAATGAAAAATGCAAAAAATGGATAAACGAAAAGTTTTAATATGGAACCAGTTAAAGTTAATCCAAATTTTTTACCAAAACCTTTAAAACTCATTGATAAACCTAAAGATAAAATAATCAATGGAATAGTCATATCTGCTAAATAATTAACAATATTTATTCCAATAGTACCTATTTGAATATGATAAAAGTTGAATATTAAACCAAATATTAAACCCCATAAAACTGGAAAAGAAAAAATTCGTTTAACAACTTCTCTATATTCTCCACCAAATTTTATAACAAAAATTAAATATACTACAATCATCATTAAAACATCAGTAATATTGAAAAAGATAGCCCTTACAAGACCATTTGTTCCAAATACACCCATAATTACAGGAAAACCTACAAATCCAGTATTACCCATAATTATAACTGAAATTAATGTATATTTTTGTTTATCTGGTAATTTCATACTTGTAAAAAGAACATATGAAAGAATACCTACTAAAAAGGCAGATATAAAACCAATTATTGGAAACTTACCTAAAGTTGGAATAAGAGCCAAATTTGCATCATATAATGAACGAAATACTAAAAATGGCATTGCAAGATAAACAACAACTTTATTAATAGTTTCTCCTTCATTAGCACTTAATAAATCAAATCTTTTTGCAAGAAAACCAATCAATAAAATTATAAAAATAGTTAAAAAAGTTGCTAAAATTTCCATATTATCAATAATTAAATTATATATAATATTTTTAAAATCATCACATATAAAATTTAATTAAAATTAATAAAAGAATAGGTTTATTGAAATTATTAAAATTTAGAATATATCCTATTTTTAATTTGAAAAATAAATAGTTTTTAAAAAAATAAGTTAAATTTTTAAATTATGACTTTAACAACCACAACAAAAAACAATAAATAAACTCCCAACAACCACCTCATAACAAAAAACATTAAATAAATTAAAATATAAATCCATTTAAAATAAATTAATACATTGTTTATTATAAAAATATAATTTTAATAAAATAAAAAAATGAAAAATAGCTAAAATTTAGCTAATCATCAATTTCTGCAATTTTATTATCAAATTCAGTGAATTTCCTTGCTAAACCTGTAAAGTATGGAATATAAACTTTTGAAAAAGTTAGTCTTTCAGGATTTATACCATTATCAGATATTTCACCTTTAATTTTACTTACCTTATTTTCAACTTCATCATACATTACATCGCCCGGATATTCACCAATAAATACACCATCTGCACCATTTTCTAAAGCATATACAATATGTTTTGGAAGTACACGATTTACACTAATAACTTTAATGATATGAATAGATTCTGGATAAGTTAATCTATTTACACCAATATTATCTGCTGAAGTATATCCAACATCATCTAAGAATGCAATAATACGTCTTTCTCCAGGTTTTTTACCTTTTAGTACACCTTTAATAGTTGCAGATATTTTATCTTCAATATTACCATTAATTTGAATTGCATCATTAGGACATACTGTAATACATTTACCACAACCAGAACATGTCATTGGATCAATGAATATTTCTTCATCTTTAACAGATGCAGCTTTATATTTACATATTTTAACACATTCTTCACATAAATTACATAATTCATTATCAACTGCTGCAATAAATGGTTCTATATCTATACCATCATTAATAAGTTCAGATACTTTACTTGCAGATGCAGTAGCTTGAAGAATACTATCTGTTATATCTTTTGGATTTTGTGCAGTTCCTGCAACAAAGATTCCTCTTACATCAGTCATTACTGGTTTTATTTTAGGACTAGGTTCTTTAATAAATGCATCTTCTGTTTGAGAAACATTTAATATATTAGCAATTTCTTTAGTTCCTTCACTTGGCTCAATAGCTGTAGATAAGACAACCATATCTGTATTAATTTCTTTATATTTACGTGTTAAAGTATCTTCTACACGAACAATTAAATTTCCGTCTTTTTTAACAACTTCTCCAGGACGACCTCTAATAAGCCTTACACCATTACTTTGAGCATGTTTAAAGTATTTTTCAAACATTCCAGGTGTTCTAATATCAGTATAACATAAAACAATATCAGTATCAGGATACTTATGTTTAATGATATTAGCATTTTTAAGTGCTACCATACAACAAACTTTAGAACAATATTTATGTCCATCTGGTTTAATATCACGGGAACCTACACATTGTATCATTACAACTCTTTCAGGAACTTTACCATTAGATAAACATTGAAGCTTACCTTTTGTTGGTCCATTAACACCTAAAATACGTCCAAGTTCACTTTGAGTAATTACATCATCATATCTACTATAACCATATTCTGGACGTAAGTCAGGATCAAATAATTTATGACCGGTAGCAATAATAACAGATCCAACTTCTAAAGGAATCATTTCTGAATCTTGTCTAAAACTAATTGCATCCATACGACAAGCACGTTTACAATCACCACATTTATCACAATTGTCTATATCAATTACATAGGTATCAGGATAACATTGTGAGAATGGTTTGTAAATAGATTTTCTATAAGATAAATTATCATTCCAATCATTTGGAATTTCTTTAGAACATACATCAACACAGTCACCACAAGATATACATTTATCAGTATCAACATAACGTGGTTTTTTCTCAACAAGAAGATTAAAACTACCTGCTCTTCTTTCAGCTTTAATTATTTTAGAACTTGTTAGAATTTCAATATTATTATTCCATACAACTTCATTTAAAACAGGATTTAAAAGACAAAGACCACATTCTTCAGCAATTTTAACAGGTGAAAATACTTTACCAATTTTAGCCATATGTCCGCCTATTGAAGGTGTTTCTTCAATTAAATAAACATGTATACCTTGTTTTGCAAGAGATAATGCAGCACTCATACCAGAAATACCACCACCAATAACTGCAGCACTTTCAGTAGTTTGGATTAATATTGGATCTACTGCTTCAGAAACTTTAAGTTTCTCAATAGAAGCATTGATTAAATTTATTGCCTTATCAGTTGCTTTTTGATTAAAAGATTCAGATGTCTGACTATGAACCCAAGAACATTGTTCCCTTAAATTAACCATATCCATAAGATAAGGATTTAAAGGTTTGATATATTCTTGAAATGTTTTTTCATGAGATTCAGGTGAACATGCTGCAATAACGACACGATCTAAATTTTCATTAATGATTTTATCTCTAATTAATTTACTACCATTAATAGAGCATAAATTTTCATATTCTTCAATTACATCTACATTAATTGATTCTTTAATCCTCTCAATATCAAGCACATCAGAAATGTTTCCACCACAATGACAAATGAAAACTCCAACTTTATGATCCATAAATACACACCTTCATATTTTAATTAGTTTCATTAATTTCAACTTTAATTGGATCTGCTTCCATGTTGAAATCTTCACTTTCATCTAAATCTACTTTATATGAAACTTTTTCAATAATTTCTTCTTTTTTCTCTTTACTTAAAGGTTTTAAATCTTTTAAAATAGGTTCAACTGGTACAGTATGTGTTTGTATACCTACAACATCATAAGGATCTGCACCCATAGCTAATGCTAAGAACTGTGCAATATTTAAATGTACAATATTAAATTCTTCACCAATCTTATCCCCAATATAATTTTGATATCTATCAAATTGTACATGGCAATTAGGACATAAATGAATTAAAATATTTGTTTTATTTTCTTTAAGAGATTTTAATTTATCTAAAGTAACAGTTAAAGAGTGTTTTTTATGTACAAATCTTTGGGAAAATCCACTACCACAAGTTGATCTTTTAAAATCATACCATCCAATTGTTTCAACACCACAAGCATTTACAACATCATCAATAATATGGGGATTTCTAATACCTTCAATAGTATCTCCATAGTGGACTTTACAATAATGACAACCATGATGGGTTGCAATATTAAAATTAGAAAAATCATATTTAATATTTTTAGCAATTTCTTTACGTTTACTATAAAAAACATCAATAATGTGGAAAATGTTTTCCCTAGAATCAAGATCCCCTTTTGTAAATTTCATCCAGTCATAGCCACATTTATCAAATACCTGATTTACCTCATCACGTATTTCATCATTATTATTTAAAATATTTGCAACTTTTTTATTAATAGCATAACAGGTTGCACACATCATAACCATATTCGGCCTATTTAATTTATTAGCAAGAGCAAAATGTCTAGCACCATTAACTGTTGTAGAAAATTGATCAAAAACATCAGAATAGTGACCTAAACCAGTACAACAAGTTTGTGCTCTATCAACATGATAATCTATGCCAATTTTATCAAAAACATATTTTGTACTTGATTCAATACCTGGATATTCAACACTTACTAAACAACTTTTAAAAAGTAAAATATTCTTATCTGGAACATTTTTCATATTAAACTCTCCAAAAAATATTAATCCTTATTATTTTTATGATTTCTAATTTTATTTATCCTATCTTCAAACCCACATGCTTTAAGAATTGTTGAAACCTCGACAATAGCATCTTCAGAAGGAAATACTGGATCAAGACCTAAATGAGTTCTTACATCATCTAAATGTGTTTTAAAGTCCCACCAATCTTCACCAATATCTTCTCTCATTTCAGGAAAGAAATTTTCTGGAATTCCACCAATTCCATGATTTAAAAAACTATCCCCAAAACCTAAAAATGGAATTAAATGTTCATCAGCAATACCTTTATCAATAGCAATCTGTCTTAAAACCTGATTTACTTCACATGGACTATTATCTACAGGACAGATACTATGACAAGTATAACAATAGAAACAATACCAAATATCCTCGTCTTCAACAATAGTATTATCCCCTTCCAATACTCTTTCTACCATGGATCTTGGATTATAATCACTATGTTGTGCTGCAGGACAAACAGAGGTACACATACCACATTGAACACATTTCAATAAACCTTCCGGTTTAGAAGACTTAATATTATGAGCAATATACTCTTCAAGATCTAAAGAATCTTCTCTAAATTTTTCAACCATGAATAAACCTCTTTTAAAGAAAAATATTATATTGAAACTAAAAGAGTTTAATTTAAAAATTAAACTCAAAAAATTATAATTTAAACTCCTTATTAAAAATCATGTCATTTAATTGTATTAAGAATCATACCCAATCAAATTATAATTTAAACTCCTTATTAAAAATCATATCATTTAATTGATTAATAATCTCTTTTGCGCGTAATCTATCAGATTGACGACTAACAATATCAACATCATAATCTTTATTGTTAACATTAATAGTTGTTGAACCAGTATTAATTGTAAATGCATTACCAATACAATATTTAGCACAACTTCCACAACCGAAACAATCATTATTTAAATCAAGATGTATTTTATTATCACTAATATAATGTTTTACAGCATTAGTAGGACAGTATTTCTCAACTAAACATTCATCACATGCAATACATTTAGATTCATCTACATTAGGACGTTTTTCTGCACCATTCCACATTTCACCATAATTGGTTTTAGAAACTGGTAAATGTCTTCCTCTAATATCTGCAACTGTTAATGGAATATCTTCATTTAAGAATAAAAGATTATTATATATATCTTCATTTAAAATTGGAATTGGAATAGCTACACTGTCATATACCTCAGGACCCATACCAGTTCTATATCCACCTAAATAACGTGAATCCATCTCTTTAATATCTGCAGATAACATTAAATTAGGTTTTGCATCAGAAGCTCTTGTACCTAAACCTAAAACTAAACCATGAGCACCATTTAAAAGAATTTTAGCCCCTTCTTTAATAACATTCCTATCCATATCATTTTGAAGTGGATTTATATCACCACAACCAGAGAATGTAATTAAATTAAGTCCTGGTTCAAATGGTTTAGCATCAAAAATAGATTTAACATGTGAATCACCAGTATTGACAAATGCAGTATAATTATTAAATGCTTGACGTGTACCAATCATATGAGCAGTAACCATGTCATCAAGAGTAGTGGTGCTATTAATAATTTTACCTTCAATAGTTTCCACTTCTACATCAATTTCTTTACCATTTAAGAGATCTTTTAATAAAAATCCTCCACCATATTCTGGATTATCCCTACTATGACTAGTTCCATTTAATATACAATCAACAGAACCTAATAATTCATTTGGACATGGTCCAACAGAAGCAGGAATTCCATTTAAATAAATATTTTTAGCTTTTTTAAATACACCAGGTTCAGATACAATAATATTAAAAATTGCAGCAGTACCACTCATTACACCACAAGTACCACACGTTACAACATCAACTTCTTCAAATGAAGGAGCTTCATCATTTCTAAGTGCCTCTTTAAAGTCAATAGCAGAAATAACATTAGCTTCACCATTCTCAATTTTTTTATTAATATCTTCAATAGTTCTTTGCAAACAAATCAACCTCTTTTATAAAAAATTAAAAAATAACAATTAAAAATTAAAAATTTAATACATAGTTAAAAATACTAAATTAAAGTATATAAAGCTTTTTAAAGTGAATGTAAGCTTAATATTACTTTATTCAAGAAAATGTTAGATTAATATTACTAAACTTAAAAAAATTAAAATAAAAATTTTAATAAAAATAATAGTAAATCATTAAATTATGATAAAAAATACTATAATAATTAAAATAAAGATAAATATAGAAATATTAAATTAATAAATAAAAAAGTAGATAAAAAATAATAAAATAAAAGAATTTAATAAAGAAAAAATTCTGCAACATCATACTAACTTATTAAAAATTAAGTAAAAAATAGTCTGATGACTCTATTTTTATAAAAATTTAGATAATATTTAATAATTTAAAATCATTTTAAAAAAAGTTAATTCTAAAAATTAGAAAATATAATGAATTAAAAAAATAAAAATAGATAATTTACATTAAATTTAAAGAATTAAAAAAATATAAATTAAAGAAAAATTATATTAAATTTAAAAATTTTAAGAAATAAACCTTATAATTTACCTAGAGTATCTCCTCTAAGACCTCTTCTAATAGTTTCAAGAGAAATAATTTCATCAGTAGAAATATTTCCTAAATTAGCATCAGAACCTAATTTTAAAATGAAATAAACTTGTTGATCTTTTTTAGGAGCTTCCCATATTATATCATCAGGATTAGAGACATTATTTAAAATATAATCAACTTCATCTTCTTTTACATTACTGTTTTCATCATAAATTCCAATGTTTTTTCCACCTTCTCTTGCTTCAACAATAACTTTAGTAGATCCTGCTTCTAATTCTGCATTCATATATTTAACCCTATCTTCTAAAGATATTTCTTTATCTAATGAAGGATTTTTCTTACCTACTTCAGATAAAACATTGAAACCATAATCTTTAGCTTGTTTAATATAATCTATTTTTTCATCATATGGCAAATTAGTAGAACCATTAGAAATTTCAATAGTTTCAAAACCTAATCTTTTTGCTTCTTCAAAAAATTCAGGAATTTTATTTTCTAAATAAGCAAGTTCAAATAATGTTCCACCAGTATAAGGTTGAATATTATATTTTTTATACATTTTAACTTTTGCTTTTACAATTTTTTCACTTTGAACTACTGTAGTACCCCAACCAAATTTAAGATAATCTACATAGTCTCCTGCAATTTCCATTAAACATTTAGCAGTATCATATCCTAAACCTTTATCTAAAACCATAGTAATTCCTTTATTTCTTGGTTTTGATTCTCTTTCATTTAGGAGAAAATTAAAAGCATTCATTATATCACCATATTAATTTTAAAAAAATAATTTATATTGAAATAAATTAAATAATAATTTAAATTTAAAATATTTAAATCTTTTTAGAAATTGTATATTCTAATATAAAAAAATTAGAAAATCAAATATTAAAAAAAACTAAATTAGAAACTATTAAAGATAAATATAAAGTCAATTAAAAAAAATAAAATATATAATATTAATAAGTTTATAAAAGATTATTAAAAATAGAAAAATATGAATTAAATAGGTTTTGTTGAAATCCTCAAAATTTTTTAAAATAAACTTCTTAAAATTGATTTTCAAGTATTAACTAAGTTTAAATTTTTATAAAAAATTGATTTCAACAATCTATTAAATACTTAAAAAATAAAAAATAATCAAAAAATTTCAAATGATTAAAATGAATAAAGAAGTAATAGAAATAGATGAAACACATATAAGGTTAATTACAGACTTAGAAAATCATAACTTAAATGATTTTATACTAAAAATTAGAAGGCAATTAAAAGATTATATTTATGAAAATCCAGATTTCTTAACAAAACTTACACCATTTGATAAAAATCTTAATACAAAATATAAAATTATTCAATTAATGGATAAAAGTAGTAAAATAGCAAATGTAGGTCCAATGGCTGCTGTTGCAGGTACAATCTCAGAATTATGCTTAAATCATTTAATATTAAAAGGAAGTAAATTATCTTCTGTTGAAAATGGTGGAGATATTGCTATTATAAATAATAAAAAAATGGTTTGTGGAATATATACACATACAATTAAAGATATTGGCTTTAGATTAAAACCAAGAAATAAACCACTTGGAATATGTACTTCCTCTGGAAAAATTGGTCATTCCATAAGTTTTGGAAACTCTGAATCAGTTACAATTATTGCAGAAGAAGCAAGTATTGCAGATGGACTTGCAACATCTATTGCAAATGAAGTTAAAGGAGAAACTGTTGAAGATGCAATGAATAATGGTCTTGAAAGTGCAGAAAAATATAGTGAATTTTATCAAGGAGCACTTATTACTGTTGGAGATTTAGTAGGAACCATTGGAAAATTACCTAAAATTGTAAGTACAGAACCATTTGATATTGATTATTAAGAGGATAAAATGAAAAAACTATATTATATTGAAGAAAATCCTAATAAAAAGGATAGTATCCTATTTTTACATCCTAAATTCTTAGGAAATTGGATTTTTATAAAACAAGAAAACACTTTTAATAACTATAATAATCTTTTTATTGACTTACTTGGACATGGTAAAAGCGATTTTGAAGAGTTTAGTTTTGATAAATGTATAGATTATCTTTTAGATATTATTAAAGAAAAAAACAAAAAAGGTGAAGTTCATTTAGTAGGAATTGATCTTGGAGGGCAAATAGCTCTTAGAATACTTGCAAGATATCCTGACTTAATTGGAAAAGTAATAATATCTGGAGTATACTATCAAGATAAAGAAGAAGTTAAAGAACGTAAAAATTCAATTGTTAATTTTTTAGATAAAACAAAAAGATTAATTCTTGATAAAAAAGATGAAACTTTTCTTATAAAAGCATATCTTAGACATTATGGATTAAAATCTAAGTATTATTCATTAATAAATGATTCATATTCTAAATTTAATCAAGAAGAACTTAAAAATTTAGCATATAATAACTTAAATTATACACTTGATAAAGCAAAAGATTATAAAAAAGCATCAGATTTAATGATTATTTATGGAGATAAAGAATCAAAAACTGTTCAAAAATCTGCTTATTGCATTCATGAATTGTATAAAGGTTCTGAAATTATTAAAATAAAAGATGGTATTGAATTAGAAAATATAAAAAATCCTAATGTTATAAATTCACTTATATGTGATTTTTTAAATGAACTTATTATAAATGATACATATAAAATTAAAAATATTGAATTTAACCTAACCGTTAATACAAAAGGAATTTAAAAGAATTAAAAATATTGAATTTAACCTAACCGTTAATACAAAAGGAATTTAAAAGAATTAAAAATATTGAATTTAACCTAACCGTTAATACAAAAGGAATTTAAAAGTGATAAAATGACTATTGGAATAATTGGATATGGAAACATTGGACATATGATTTGTGAAAATCTACTTAAATTAAACTTAATAAATGAAGATGAACTTATTATCTCAAATAGAAACATAGAAAAATTAAATTCTTTAAAAGAATACTATCCAAATGTAAAAATAACTGATGATAATAAAAAGCTTTCTACAGAAGCAGATAAAATAATTATATCTGTTGAAAGTGATGATTTACTAAATGTAATATCTGAAATTAAACCTAATTTAAATAATACACATATTATTCATACTTGTGCAGGAATAAGTTTTGAAGAGATTGAAAATATTTACAATGGTCCAATAAGTTTAGTTATTCCAAGTATTGCTTCAGAATTTATAGAAAGTGATAATCCTCAAAATGGGATAAGTTTAATTGTACATAATGATAATGTAAATTTTATAGATTCATCTAAACTAGAAACATTGTTTAATGAATTTTCTTATGTTAAAATACTTCCTGATGAAGAAGATATAGAAATAGCTACAATATTAACTAGTTGTGCACCAGCATACATTGGAATTCTTGTTAAAAAATTAAGTGAATTTGGATTTAAACACACAAATCTTGATTATGATGAATGTAAATATTTAATTCTTAAAACATTAATTGGATCAAGTGAAGTTTTATTAAAAAATAGAGCAAGTTCTGATGATAACTGTGATAAATTAATAAATACAGTATGTACACCAAATGGTATTACAGAAAAAGGATTAAATTATTTAGATTTAGAATTAGATGAAATTATTGAGGAATTATTTGATATTTTATTAAAAACATACAAAGAATAAAGATATATTTTGTCTAAAAAAACCATATATTTTATTAATAAGATATTTAAGAATAAATAAAAATTCCTCTTATTAAAATTAATATATCAAAAAAGAAGCAATATAAAAAAAACAACATAAAAAAATTTAAAGTTAAGTTATAGCACAATCTCCATTACTATTATATATACCCACACCCGGTAGACCTGGTGCAAGTTGAATAAGATCTCCAACAGAACAGTCCTCATCAGAAACAAAAATTACAAGTAAAGCAATATATTCAAAATACTTTCCACTATGTTCTAATTTTCTTCTTTGATAATCAAAAGTGAAAATATACTTAATAACCTCATTAAAATCTTCATCTTCTTCATCACTATATTCCTCAATTTCATATTTATTATAACCCCCTTCAACTTCAAGGGATAATAATTCAGGAGTTAAATCTAATGAAAGATTGAATCTTTTAAGCACTTCACTGATAGTTTCCATAATCTTAACCTCATTATGCTATTTCTTATTAAAATCATAAATCGCATTATCCACTAATCCTAAAATAGAATCATCAATACTTGAATAATCTCCTTCTAATTCAATAGGAATATTATCACAATAAACAACTTCTAATCCATAATTAAGTGCTTCTTTACTTGCAACATCAACTG
The DNA here is from genome assembly GCF_000621965.1 of Methanobrevibacter wolinii SH. NCBI lineage: Archaea > Methanobacteriati > Methanobacteriota > Methanobacteria > Methanobacteriales > Methanobacteriaceae > Methanobrevibacter > Methanobrevibacter wolinii. The sequence goes on along the minus strand of NZ_JHWX01000013.1, from coordinate 72,323 downwards.
CAGCAGCTTTAAGTTCAGTTAACATACAATCAACTTTATCAATATATTTTGTAATATCTTCTTTTAACAAAGGTCTATTAGAAAGATGTGATGTTGTTCCAATTATTTTACAATCATAAGTTTCTTCAAGATATTTAACTAATTTATCTTTAACAGAACTAGGTGCTGTAGTTACAAATAAAACTTTTTTATTTTTAATTGATTTTAATGGTTTAGGTCTAAATACAGTAGGAATAACTTTTACATTAGGATTAATACTATGAATAAAATTAATAATTTTATTAACTTTTTCTTTTGAAGTCATTGGTTCTTCACACATTGTTAAAATAATCAAATCACCAAGTCCAATCCTATATGGTCCAAAGAAGTTGGTAATATTTAAAATATCTTGATTTGTACCAACAAGAACTATTGTTTTATCTGTTTTAATTGGTGGAATTGCTGCACCACTACCTTCAAATATTATAAAATCAGAATCTTGTTTATTAGCAATCTTTGCTCCTTCTTTCATATTAGTAAAAAATACTTCACCAGACATTCCTCCACCACAACGTCTACAACCAATAGTAAGAATTCTACTCATTAAAGCATCTTCCCAATGGTCACTTGCTGCATGAACACCTTTATCTGCTTGCTCTACTAAAAATTCAGGAGTTATTTCAATTTTATCACCATGAACAATTTCAGGAACTTCTGGTCCTCCCCTACCCATTGCTACAACACAAGGATTATAATTGTTTTTATCAATTAAACGAGAAGTATAAGTACTAACTGCAGTTTTTCCTATTCTTTTACCTGTTCCAATAATTTTAATTGAAGGTTTTTCTGGAATATCTGCTTGAGTTGGAGGTTCAAATTTAAAATCAGTACCTTCATATACTACTCCTTTTGCAATTACACGACAAGCTATTTTAAAACGTTTAGAATAATCAAGAACTGGTTCATCAGACAAATCCATAATAATATCTGGTTTATATTTATCAATCATTTCTTCAATTAAATCATAAGGAATTTCATTTTTATTATCTCCAAAATAAACTGGAAATCCCATTAACTCAGAATATGCCTCTGGATTATCAGTTTTTAATTTTTCAGTTCCACCAATAAATACCATAGATACAACTTCATTATGTTCTAAGTCATTAATCACAGATATTGCAGACTTTGTAACAGGAAGATAATGTTCTCCATCAACTAAACATATGATTTTATTAGTCATAGTAATCCTCTTTTGAAATTTAAATTTAATTAAAAATATTCAAACTTAATGAAATCTTTTTAATTTATAATATATATTTTTAATTATAAAAATTATATAAAACTAAGATTTATGAATTTAAAAAAGACAATTAAAAAAGATGTTATAATATAAAATCTTATTAATTTAAAAATAATAATTATAGACTTAAATTTTTAAAAAAAAAAATACTTAAAAATTAGAAAAAACAAAATAAACATCTAAAAATAATTAAAAACAAAACAATCATTCAACTAATTAAAAAAACAATCAAAAAAAAAAAAACTAAAAATAAAATAAAAAAAGAAAAAATGAATGGGTTAAGTTTTGTATTTAAAAGGTCAATTTAGGACCAAGAATAGTTATAGCATCATTCGGATGACCAGCACAGGAACCAAATCCTTTATCACTACCAGTACTAACTGTATCTATATCTATCCAACGGCCATTAATATTATATTGACTCCATACGTGAGCAGAAGTTCCATCTAAGAATGAAACACTATCACAATATACATATCTTCCAGTAATATTTTGTGCATTAGCCATAGCCATTACAAGTTGTGCTTGATCACAACAATTTCCAGCTTTTGCCTTAAAGGTACCTTGTGCACCTTTTTTAGTACCACCATAATATTCATATTGAATATTATGATTTACCCAATGATGGATAGCCCTTAATTTTTGATCTGAGCTAGTACAATTAGCACAAATTTGATTAGAAGCTTCTTTAATATCAGAACTTACAGTAACATTAACATTTCCATTAGGTACATTAACATTAACTGTTTTTCCATTTACTGTGGTATTACCAGTACCATTAACCATAACTAAATAAGCTCTACTAGGATTCATCTTATCAGCACCACAAACACCACAGAAATCAGCATCACAACCTCCTTTAGCAGGGTCACATGTGATTTCTCCTTCTGGTACTCCAGCTCCCCCATTAGAACTTCCACTTCCATCCCTATTCGGATCTTTAGGAGTATCTGATAAGGTACCCCATTTATGACAGAATGGACAGTAATTTAAATATGTTCTTGTATATGGTTTATAATCACCACAATTGTTTGCACAAGATGGATACATAGTAACTGTAATAGTATCATTATTTGTATAATTACTTTGATTAGTTACAGATGGTGTGAAGTTACTACTATTCATACTGGAATTATCTAAGATAATATAAGTAATATTTGAACCATTTGACATAGTTACATTTTGAATAGTTACATTACTTACATTTACATTAGTCATATTAATACCAGTATCATCAGGTAATGTGTAATTCTCTATCTTATTAGATTTAAAGTAATTTTCAAGAGTTTGAGGCATTACATCAGTACCATTAATACTTATAACTGTCTTATTTGTACATAATAATTGTGTATAGTTTTTACTTCCACATTCACGAGTGATTGCAGTAGATTCAAAGTTTTCCCAATGACCATTATTTTTAACTTGAACCCATTGATGATCTAATGAATCACTAGTTTCACCTGAAACGATTCTTACTTCATAACCATTTTGTAAAAGTTTATCTTGAGCAAATTGAGCTAATGCTATTGAATTACCTTTACCTGTTTTATTTAAATCATCAATACTACTTGAACCATTAGAATCATAATGAAATTTTAAATTCATATATGTACGTAATAAGAATAAACCTTTTTCACCACTTAAATTATGGTTAATAGTATTTTCCATTACATCACTAATATTCTCATTACTTGAGAACATAACTAATGAATCATTTACAGTATTATTTGAATTTAACATTTTTGAAGAATCCTTAAAATCTCCAAAAGAAGATATAGTTATAGCAGAAACACATGAAATTGAAACAAGTGATATTAAAAATATTATACTTATAAAAAGTACATATTTTTGAATATTTTTAATTTTAACACCTCAATGATTAAGCAAGTTATTTTAATGCTAAATTTAAATCACTGAATCACTACATCAACAATAAATACATTTTAAAACATTTTTTCTCCATTACTAATACAATTATTTTAATACAATATTTGTAATAAAATATTAAAATCTTGCTTTAGATATTAGTTTAAATAGCTAAATATCTATTTAATTCATATAAACACTATTTACAATAATATACTAAATAATTTTAATTAAATTAAATATATCATGTAATTTCAATTTTAAATAAGTAAAATTTTTACTTATTAAATAAAGATACTTGTAAAATTACAATATCTTTAAAGATAATAACAATACTACAAATTTATTATCTTTTAATAATAATTATTTTAGAAAATAAATAATAATACTAGAAATTATTTAGATTATAAACAATTATTATCCATATATTTTATTATTAAAGTTATGCCAAAAATAATTAGAAAAAATTTTTCTAATTAATTAATATCCTAAAAAGAATAGTTAATAAAAATTTTACTAACTAAATAAAATTAAGATATAATCTGATCTTACTAAATAAAAAAATCTTAAGTTTATAGTTGAAATTAATACAAATTAATTAAATAACTAAATAGTTAAAATTGATACAATCAATTTATTATTAATTAAATAAGAATTAAAGGATAGTATTGCTAATTAAATTAAATATTTAACTAGAAAAATCCACTATCATCTAATATACGTTCTAAAGCTTGAGATTTTCTATCGAATTTTTCTTTAACAACAATTGTAATTATAAATAATCCAACTGGCATAATAGCTAGTTTACTTATATTCCACCAATAATGATTCCATATTATTCCTGCAATAATTTCCCGTAATGCACCTACTGAGTAAGTTAATGGTAAATAAGGATTAACATGTGCAAAGAATGGAGGCATTAATTCTACAGCAAAAATACCACCAGATGCAGTAATTTGTAATAATAAAATTACCATTACAATTAATTTACCTGCATTACCTAATGCAGAGTAGAAACAATATGCAATAATCATAAAGCACAGAGCAATAAAGTACAGTGAGAAAATCCATGCTATTGGATTAGTAATTTGGATTTTCATTAAAAAATCACAAACTATAACTCCAGTTGCTTGAACAAATGCAATAAGCAAGAAAAATGGTAATCTACCAAAAAATACTTCTAATGGAGAGTATTTATCAGAATATTTAACTTGACGTTTAATCATTGCAATTGCAACTAAACAACCAATCCATAATGAAATTGAATTATAAAATGGTGCAAGTCCAGAACCATAATTAGGAACTGAAAACATTTTATGTTTTTTCAATTGAACTGGATTTTCAAAGTAATTTTTTACTCCACTTAAATTCATGTCTTTATATGCTGCTAATTTTTCTATAGTATCTGGACTTATAGAATTAAGTTTAGCAGCAATTATTGGGATAGTAGCTTTAACTTTAGGCCAATCATTATTAGCAACACTTAGAGCATAAGATGCTTTATTGATTTTTGTACTAATATCATCACGATCATTATACAGTTCATCAACATATTTATTTGATGTTTGAAGTAGTGATCCTGTAGTAGCTAATTTATTATGAACTTCTGGAGAATCCATAGTAGCTTCAACTTCATTAAGTGCATTCATTACTTGTTGAAGTTTAACCATATTAGTTTCAACCTTATTAATAATTGGTAATAATGGTTGATAATGAGTCATATTATACATACTTCTCAAATAAACATCAAAAGTATATAAATCACTATAAGATGCATTAGCTTCTGCTTTCATTTTAGTAATAGTAGTACGAGATTTTGAATCATGATTATTAATTTGATCATTTAATACATCATAATCAGATTGTAATGTACCTAAATAACCTTTTACTTCAGGTAAAGCATTGTATATTTGAGGCCAAATATTTTTAATAGTTGACATGTCAGAATTAGCTTCACTTAATCCTTGATCAACCTTACCTGTATTACTATTTAAATCATTTGCAAAAGATTGAGCTTTGTATAAATCTCCTTTATTTTTATCTAATATTCCAGCAGCATCTTTTAATTTACCAAAAATTATTGAATCAACAGCCGTAACAACTTGATCATTAATTTTAGCTTCAAGAATACTTGTTCCAGATCTTAGAATAACTGGATTAATTGCATTTAATTTTTCATTAACATAATAATCAATTTGTGCTCTTTCTGGATTATTAGAATCAACTGTCATCAGTTGTTCTGAGAAGTTCTTAGGAATAACTAGTGCTGCAGTATATGTACCTTCATGAACACCATATTTAGCATTACTTTCATTTACAAAAACCCATGAGAAATTATTATTATGGTGTAACTCATTAACCAGCATATTTCCAATATTGTAATATGATCCATTATCTAATGTATATCCTACATCATTATTAACAACTGCAACTTTAATATTACCAGTATTAGCATAAGGATCCCATGTAGATTCTATAGTTAAAGTAGCATACATTGCAGGTATTAACATAATAACTAAAATTACAACAAGGACAGCAGGAGAATGAATTAATATGTGAAAATCCTTTTTCACAATTTCCTTAATATTTTCATACATAGTGTTTTCCATAATATCCCTATAATTACATAATTTCAATTTTACAGTATTTAAACAGCAAATAACTTTAAATTATTAATAAAAAAGTTAAAAACCAGTTAAATACTATGGAGCAATTCCATTAAATAATATTTCAATAAAATTATCCACTTCTTCATCTACAGATTTACTTGGAGTATATCCATAAATTTTCCAAAGAATTAATGATTGGATAATCATACTATAAATATTAAGAGATAAAACTTCAATATTTACCTCTTTAGAGATTTTACCTTTATTTATCTGTTTTTCTAAGATAATTTTAAGATTATTTATTACCTTCTCAGATATTTTCTTAAAAGTTGAATCTCCTAATGAAACAGTCCTCATATCTTCAATGGAAATTTTAATTAAATTTAAATCATCTTCAAAAAGATAAAGAATATTGTTCCATAAAGATTTTAATATAGAGACAAGATCTTCATCTTCATCTATTTCAAAGACATAATCTAATTTATTTAAAAAATATTCTGAGTAAAATTTAGATGCTTCATTTAAAAGGTTATCTTTATTTTTAAATTTACGGAATATAGTAACTTCACTAACATGTGCTTTATCAGCAATCCTTCTAGTAGTGGCGTTATTAATTCCACCTTCCTCTAAAAGTTGTACTGTAGCATATAATATTTTAGTCTCAGTATCTTTAACTTCAATTTCCATAATGTAAGTAAGTACTTACATACATATAAACCTTTTGTATAATATTTGTAAAAATAATCAAAATCAATAAAAAGATTGAACAAAATAATGAAAATATACAAAAAATAAGAATACACTTAATTAAATAAAATAAAAATAGAATAAAAAAAATAAAAAATAAAAAAATATTAAATACCCAAATTATTTAGATTCAGCTTTAGCTAAATCGTTTTCAGACCTTTTAATTAGTTCTTGTAAACCATTAGTAACATTTGGTGGGATGGAATTTTCATCCTTATTTAATATAATTTTAGAAATTGTATTTGCTAATACAAAAATTGCGTGTTTATGTTCTGCTTTAGTTCTGTGAATATGATGTGGACTGATGTTTAATGCAATATATTCACTGCAATCATTTTTAATTTCATCATTTTCAGCTAAATATTTTAAAACATAAACTAAGAATTGGTGCATCTGTATCATTTCGTCTTTATACATAAAAAACACTTCCAATGTTCATATATTAATGAAAATTTTCTCCATTAATTATGTAATGATATTTAATATAACTATTTCTTAATTATATCAACTATTGTATTATTAAACAATTTTAGATAATTATAAATAATAATTGAAATTTAAAATAATCAAAAAAATGATTATCAAAATTGTACTAAAATGATTTAATATAACATTTAATATATCAAACCAAAAAATATTCAAAATTAATATAAATATAATCCATAATTAAAGAATTAATATCTAATTTTAAATATTTAATAAAACTATGAACTAATTTAATATTATATAAATATTCTATCAATAATAAACTGATTTATTAAAAAATAAAATAGTTAATTTTAATTAATTCTGTATAGTCTTATATAAGATTTTTATATTTATAAATGTTATGTTATATTGAACTGAATTTAAAAATAAGAAAAAATTAGAAAAATAATTAAAGATATAATTAAAAAAATAAAAGAATTTAAAAAAACTTATTTAAAAAATAAAAATAATTTAATAATATAAATATTAAAAAATAATAATTTAAATAGCTAAAATAAAAAAATAAGAATATATAAAAAATATTATTAGAAATAAAAGAAAATATTAAATTTAATTTTTAAAAATTATTTTAATAGAAAATATATTCAAAACATTAAATAAAAATTTGAACAAAATCAAAACTCAAAAAAATAAAACCCCAAATAAAAAAAAACCAAAATTATAAACAAAAACTCAAATAAAAAAATCAAAACTACAATTAAAATTTAAAAAATAAACATAATATAATAATATATAATTAATAAAAAATACAAAATTTAAATTAATAAAAATAATAATTTATTCTTATAAAAGTGATATAATGAAACTAATCAAGTATAATGAAAATCAATTAAATGATATTATAAAAAGATCAGAAGAGGATATTAATAAAATAATACCTACAGTCAACGATATATTAGAAGACATTAAAGAAAATAAAGATAAAGCTATTTTAGGATACACTGAAAAATTTGATGGTGTGAAACTAGAAAATATGAAAGTTTCAGAAGAAGAAATTAAAGAAGCATATAAAAATATTGATGATAATCTTATAGAAGCTCTTAAAAGTGCTGCAAGTAATATTAAAAAATTCCATAAAGCAGAAATTCCAGAAGAATGGAAAATGGATATTAAAGATGGAATTACAGCAGGTCAAATAATTAGGCCTTTAGAAACAGTTGGATGTTATATACCTGGTGGAAGAGCAGCATATCCATCAACAATATTAATGACCGTTATTCCTGCAAAAATAGCAGGAGTTAAAAAAATCGTATGTTGTACACCACCTGGAAAAGATGGAAAAGTAATGGATGCAATTCTTGTTGCAAGTGATATTGCAGGAGCAGATGAAATATATAAGGTAGGTGGAGCACAAGCTATTGGTGCAATGGCATATGGTTCTGAAACAATACCTAAAGTAGATAAAATTGTAGGACCTGGAAATATCTTTGTTACAGGAGCTAAAAAATTAGTATATGGTGATGTAGATATTGAATTCCCTGCAGGACCATCTGAACTTTTAGTACTTGCAGATGAAACAGATGATGCAGAATTTATTGCATATGATATTTTATCCCAAGCAGAACATGATCCTAATGCAGCATGTATCTTTGTAACACCTAATGAAAAATTAGGATATGAAGTTGAAAGAAAAATAAAAGAAATAAGCGAAAAAGCAGTTCGTAAAGAAATTATTGAAGCATCTCTTTCAAAAAGAGGAAAAATTGTTATTGTAAAAGATATTGATGAAGGAATATATGTAACTAATAAATATGCACCAGAACATTTAATTATTGCAACTAAAGATAATAAATATACTTTAAGTAAAATTAATAATGCAGGTTCAATATTTTTAGGTAATTATGCACCAGTAGCATGTGGTGACTATGGTAGTGGAACTAACCACGTATTACCAACAGGAGCTGGAGCAAGGATGTATTCTGGACTTTCTACTGAAGACTTCTTGAAAAAACCTACAGTACAAAAAATTACAAAAGAGGGATTAAATACCTTAAAAGAAACTATCCTTCCTATTGCAGAATATGAAGGTTTCTTTGCACATGCAGATTCAGTTAAAGTAAGATTTAAAGATTAAATTCTTATTTTAAAAAAAATCATATTAATACTAAAATTAGAATCTTAACTTAATTATTTATCTAAAGGTGATTTTTATGGATAAATCTGAAGAAATTCTCCAGCATTTAGATGATATTAAAGAAGGAGTTACAAAAACCAATAAATTAAGTAGATCTCAATTAAAACTTGTAAATGAGATTACAAGATCTATTGAAGCAGAAGAAGAAAATGAATTTGAAAATGCAATATCAAATATTGATGAAGTTACAGATTTTGATAAAAAAATAGAAGATTATAAAAAAATTAAAGAAGATTTAGAAAAACTTAATCAATATGACCTTGAACAAGTTAAACTTCTTAATGAAATTAAAGGTCTTCTAATTAAAAATTTTATGTAGATTCTATTCATAAAGTACAAAGACTAGAGTATATCTTCTAATTAAAAATATGTAGAATTCTATTCATAATATAATAAGAATACTTAATATCTTTTAATTAAAAACTTTATTCAAGACTATTTTTAATTTAATAAATGTAAAATACATTTATTAACTTTTTTTTAAAAATTAATTAATTTATTAAAAACCACTTATTTTAAAATTAAAAAAATTAATGAATTTCAATAAATTAAATTTATTTAAAAATAGTCTAAAATTTAGAATAAAGCTATTAAATTGATTTTAAACCAGTATATTATTAGATTTCTATAAATAATTTTCAAAAGATTCTAAATATAAATAATAAATTTAAACTATGATATTTACTTAAAAATTTTATTTTAAAATTATTTCATAGGTCTTATGAAATTAGTAGAAATTGGAGCTTCCATTTTAGGAGTTTCTTCATGAGTAAATGATTTTAACATCCATACCATATTTCTTGCTAATGTTCTCATAATTTGAAGACCTTCTTTATCTAATCTTACTTCCTCTGGAGTATTACCATGAACCCCATTCCAGTATTGACTACTTACAATAGGCATGTTAGAAATAGTGAAGTATTTATTCAATCTATCGAAACTAGCAGTGGATCCTCCACGTCTACAACTTACAATAGATGCGGCAGGTTTAAATGAAAATCGTTTAGCATTATGGTAAAATACCCTGTCAAGTAATGCACAAAGCGCACCATTAGGACCTGCAAAATATACTGGAGAACCTATAATTAAACCATCAGAATCTAAGATTGCTTTTGTTAGATCATTTGCACAGTCATCAGTAAAGTTACACATACCATCTTCAATACATTTCTGACATGCAATACAACCACGTACTTGTCTATTACCTATCCAAAATATTTCACTATCAACATTAAATTTTGCTAATTCTTCTTTTATAATAGATAATGCTTCATTAGTACATCCATCCCTATGAGGGCTTCCATTTACAAGTAAAACTTTCATATTATCACCAAATATAATATTTATATATTCATATATATAAATATATAGTTCTAAATGATTTTAAAATATAAGTAAAATCTTAAAAAAAAAAAATAAAAAAAAGTAAGTAAAACCTTAGGTATTAAACCTAAGGAGTTAATCGATGTCTGTCTCTTGGGAAGAGTACAGTTTCCCTAATATTTTCAACACCAGTTAATACCATGTTTACCCTGTCAGCACCAAGACCCCAACCTGCATGAGGTGGCATACCATATTTAAATGCTTTAAGATAAGCAGCAAAAGATTCAGGTGATAAATCTTTTTCAATTAATTGATTTAATACAAGATCATATTGGTGAATACGTGTAGCTCCTGAAGATAATTCAAGATTTTTATACATTAAATCAAAAGCATGAGATTTTTCAGGATTATTCTCATAAGGCATTACATAAAATGGTTTAATAGCAGTAGGCCATCCAGTTAAGAAATAGAAGTCACCCATTGCTTCACCTAAAGCTTTTTCACCTTCACGAGATAAATCTTCACCATATTCCATTTCAACGCCTGCTTCATTAACAAGATCTACAGCATTATCATAATCAATTCTTTCGAATTTTTTAGGAACTTCAATACTATGGTCAAGTAATTCTAATTCATCAGCACAATTATCATTAATATCAGTAATTACTTTTACTAATAATTCATTTAATATTTTCATGACATCTTCATCATCCATAAAAGAAGCTTCCATATCAATAGAAATAGCTTCATTTAAATGTCTTAAAGTATCATGTTCTTCTGCCCTAAATATTTGACCAATTTCAAATACTTTATCAAATCCTGCAGACATCATCATTTGTTTATATAATTGAGGAGATTGTCCAAGGAAAGCTTCTCTTTCAAAGTAAGTAATTGGGAAAAGTTCAGTTCCACCTTCAGTAGCTGAAGCTACAAGTTTAGGAGTTTGAATTTCAATAACATCATGATCATAGAAATATTGACGTGCAGATTTATAAAATTGATTTTTAATTTTGAAAATTGCACTTACACCAGGTTTTCTTAAATCTAAAAATCTTGAATTTAATCTAGTATCCATTTCTGCTTTAACTTTTTCTGTTGGATCTAATGGTAATGGTTGATTAGCCATATTTAAAACAGTAATTTCAGATGGAATAATTTCGACACCATTTGGTGCTTTTCCAGAAGATTGAACTTTACCTTTAACTGCTACAACAGATTCTTTTCTAAGTGATCTAATATCTTCTAAAATTTCAGCTGATACTTTTTTACTTGGTGCAGTAACTTGTATCAAACCTTTAAAATCTCTAATAAGTAGAAATATAATTCCACCTAAATCACGAATTTCATGAACCCATCCCATAATTGTTACTTCCTGGTCAATAACATCTTCATTAACATCAGAAGTATAATGGGTTCTTCTTAAGTCTTTTAATAAGTATTCCACTTAATTCACCTCATAGTATAAAAAAATAATAAGAATAATATAATTCAATGAAAAGTATCTTTAAATAAGATATTTAAAACTATTTTCTAAAAAATAGAATTAATGAATTATTTCATACATATATAATATTAATTCTTTTAATTTATAAACTTTTAATTAAAAAGGTATTTAATTATTATTATAAAAATTAAAATTAAATTTTAATTATAAAAATCAGAATAGAAAAATAGCTATTAATAGAATTTAAAAAACCAAACTCAAAATACAAAAAACAAAAACAATAATAAGTATTAATAAAATTCAAAAAAATAAACTAAAAATACAAAAATAAGTATTAATAAAATTTAGAAAACTAAATTATAATTAATAAAAATAAATCACAATAGAATTAAGAAAATAAAATTAAATTAAAAAAATGAATAATTAAATTAAAAATTTAAAAGATAAATTAAAAATAATAAAAGAAATTTTAATTATTTAAGACCAAAAACTTTTTTTGCATTATAAGTAGTTACTTCATCTACATAATCATATGAAATATTTTTAATTTCAGAAATTTTCTTAGCTCCTCTAAGTACAAAGGCAGGTTCATTTCTTTCTTCTTTAGTTAAAGCAAGAAAAGGACTATCAGTTTCAACAACGATATTCTCCACTGGAATATCTTTTATTAAATCTTGATGATGTTTAGAATAACATACCATAGTTGAAAAACTCATAAAATAATTATCATGTTCCATAATTCGTTTTGCAGTTTTTAAACTACCACTAAAACAATGAAAAATTACATAAGGAATATTTTCATAATCATTTACAATGTTTAATACTTTTTTATCACAATTTCGCCCATGAATAAGTAATGGTTTTTCATATTCATTAGCTATTTCAACAAAACCAGTAAAAACTTTTTTCTGCTTTTCTCTTAAACTTTTATCTCTTACAAAAAAATAATCCATTCCAACTTCACCAATTGCAACATAATCATCTAAATGATTAATTAAATAATCATAAGCACTATTGATTTCATCATTAGTTCTTTTTTCAGATGAAACTGGATAATATCCATAAGTTGGATATAAAAAATTAGAATATTTCTTAGAAAGTTCAACAACATATTTATTACTAATTGGATTAGTTCCAGAGTCAATTATATAATCAAGAACTTGTTTTGCTCTATTAATAACCTCATCACGATCTTCATCATATTCTTCAAAATCTATATGACAATGTGTATCAATCATAAAAATCACTTAAAAAAAATACTTAACTAAAATCTATATCAAAGCATCTAATGATTAAAAATACTATTAAAAATATCTAAAACCTATATAATCACTTAAACTATTAAAAAATACCTAAAACTATATTAAATCATTTTAAATTTAAGATTAAAAAATAAATACATAAAACCTATATAAAATCACTTAAAAAATTAAAAAAACTATTAAAAATACCTAAAACTTATATAAAAACCATTAAAAAGATTAAAAAAATATTATTAAAGTTATGAAAAAATTATACCAAAATACAAACTTTAATAAATTCTAAAAAATCCATTAAATGCATTTTATTTAAAATTCAATTTTAAAAAAGAATATTGTTCTTAAATTTAAAATATTTACCTTAAATGATTTTGAATAAATCTTAAAAAAAGATAAAAATATATAATAGAAAAACTATGTACCAAAACGTCTATCTCTTGATTGATAATCACGTATAGCTCTTAAAAAGTCAGTTTTTCTAAATTCTGGCCATAAACTATCACAGAAATATAATTCAGAATAAGAAGATTGCCATAGTAAGAAACCACTTAACCTTTCTTCACCACTAGTTCTAATAATAAGATTTGGATCTTCTAAACCAGCAGTATAAAGGTTTTTACTAATTAAATCTTCATCAACATCATCTATACTAATATTTCCTGCTTCAATATCTTTATATATTTTTTTAACAGCATCAACAATTTCAAGTCTTCCATCATAACCAATTGCAAGATTAAATAATCTATCAGTATAATCTTTAGTTGATTCTTCTGCTTCATTAATAGCTTCTTTTACTCTATCAGGTAATAAATCAGTTCTTCCAACAACCTGAACTTTAATATGATATTTATGTATTTTTTCATGAGTAACTAAACGTTTAAAATTTTTAACAAAAAGGTCCATTAAACCTTCTACTTCATGCTTAGGTCTATTAAAATTTTCTGTAGAAAAAGCATATACAGTGATAATTTTAATACCTAAATCAATACTCCAATCTAATAATTTCTCTAAAGTACCTACACCCATTTCATGACCTTTAACAACATCAATATTCCCTTGTATTTTACTATATCTACGATTACCATCCATAATAATAGCAATGTGTTTAGGCATGTTACTTGAATCTAAGTGTTTCATAAGATACCATTCATATATATCATAAATAAATTGAGCAACCATATTTATTCCTTTTTTTCATTTTTAATGTATCCTATTGAATTAATATTAAATTATAAGTTTATAATCTATTATAATATTTAAAAAAATATTATATAATTACAATAAGATTTTAGAAAACTTTAAAAAAATATATAATTACTATAATATTTGTTTCTTAATTTATAATATACTTATCTATAAATTTAAGAAAATAAATAAAATATTAAAAAAAAGTCAAAAAAATTAAAATAAAATATTATTAAAATTATTATTCATTATTTTTAAGAGAAGCTAAACGATATGCTAATTCAATACTTCTAACATAACCTTCAACAGTCTGATCACGACTAGTATCAATATAAATATTATTAATACCTAAAGTTACACCACCATAACTTGGCCATTTACATAATAAAACAAGGATTCTAAATATATAATTACCAATAATACCATTAGGTGCAATTATAATATTATTTTTATCATTAATTGCTTGTTCAATTAATATATTATAATTCTTAATAGAATAATTAATATTCTTAAATTTTTCATCTTTATTAAATTCATTAGAAAGAATATCATAAAGTTTAGAACTTTCATTAAGCATATTATCTATTTCTTTAGTTCGACCATAATCATCAGATCTCCCACCAGATAAAATAGCTATTTTTGGTGAAAGATTAAGTTTTAAAAGAAATTCACTTGCTTGCTTAGCTAAAGTTACTTTATCTTCAATAGTTTTTCCTTCATCTATTCCTACAGGTAAGATTAAAAATTCATATTCTTTAGAATGAATAAATGTTGCCCTATTTATTTTATTAGAACTTTTATTCTTAAGATTTTTAATTACACCTGATGCAGGAAGTGATCCTCGTACTACACCATCAATATTATCATCATAAATTGCAGAAATAAGTTCTTCATCATTTTTAACAATATTAATATTAAGATTAGTTTTTTTATTTAAAATAGAACAAGCTTTAACAATATTCTTATTTTTCCCAAGACCAACTGTAATTCTTATCATTATATTAAAATTATTTTTAAAATTAATAAATTTAATTATTAATTTATATTTAAAAATAAAGTAAGTAAAAATAATAAAAAATAGAGATATGTTTAAAGATTTAGATATAAACTAAACAAATATCATAAAAATCAAAGAATTTATTATAAAAAAATATAAATATAATAGATTAATTAAATTCATAATATATATAAAAATTAACTTAAATTTACAAGTTAAACTTTCTTAAAAAAGATTAAAAATTATGAAATTCTATACAAAAAAGGCACTAGATTAAATTATGTTAATCTATTCAAATTTAAAATCAAAGTAGAAATTCAAGCACACTTTATAAAAAAGTAATAATATTTATATTTAATAAAAAATATAAAATAACTAAGATTTAATTTATTTACTAATAAATGAATTTTTTAATTAAAAAATTATATTTTGTTGTATAATAATGTTGAGTCATGAAAAATTTTTAAGTGAGAAATATGAGAAGAACTAAAAAACTAATTATTGCAATATTAATAGTAATATTAGTTGGTATGGTTGCAGTATTAGCCGGTACACTCTTCTTAGGAGGAGGCCAACCTTCTGGTGAACTAGCACATGGTGATAAAAATGTTCTTGTCTGTGCTATTGATGAAGGTGAAAAACGTCCAGGAATGGGAGCATGTGATATGGCATTTATTGTCCATTTACAAAATGGAACTGTCAAAAATTATACTGCTGTCTATCCTCATGGTATGACTCACCCAACTAAAGCCGAACCTGCCGAAGCACAAGCACAAGGTGCTGGATCTAAGATGTTACTTCACGATTCATTTTGGTATAATAATACCACAGAATCCATGGAAAATGCTAAAGAAATTGTAGAATATAACACTCATGTTAAAATTGATGCAGTTGTAGCTGTTAATACAGAAGCAATGAATGCAATCATGAATTCTGCAGGACCATTATATGTTGATGGAAAAAAAGTTAATACAAGTTCAATTAGTATAGTACGTGAAGAGCAATACAATGCTAAAAATACTAGAGGTAACTCTGTATTAATGTTAACTAAAGCATTGGCGAATGCAACTAAAGATCCAAGTAAAAAAGCTGCAATGGTTCAAACTGCACTTGACCAATACTCAAAAGGAAATATTGTAATGGCTCCAAAAGGAGACTTTGTTGGATTATTATCAACTAAAGGATTTGGATCATTATTTGGATAAAAAGTTAAATTTAACTTCTTTATCCTACAATTTATTTACAAACTCTAAATTTAAATCAAAAACTTATTTTAATAAAAAAACTTATTTTCATGAAAAAATTTTAAATATATTTAGAGATTAAAAAAAGCTTATTTTTATAAAAAAACTAAAAAAACATATTTAAAACTATAAAATGCTTATTCTTATAAAATGTTTTAAATTGTTTTAGAAAATAAAAAAAAACTAAACTTACAAAAAAGCTTAAAATACTTTAAAAACACTTAAAAAAACTAAACTTATAAAAACTTTAAAATATTTAAAAAAATAAAAAAAAGAGAGAAATGAATTAATCTAGTTCATATGCAACTTTAAGAGCATTTTCAATTGCATCTGCAGTTTTTTCTAAATCTTCATCAGTATGTTTAATTGAAATAAAGTTACATTCAAATTGACTAGGTGGTATAAAGACATTTTGTTTAAGTAATTCTTTAAAGTATACATTAAAACGTTTAGTATCTGATTTTTGAGCATCAAGATAATTATGTACCTCATTAGGATTGAAATAAATTTGGAACATAGATCCTATTCCAACAGGTTGAACATTAAGATTTAAATCCTCAACAGTATCAGATATTGATTCTCTTAAATCTTGACCTTTACTATTAAGATCATTATAAAAATTATAATCTAACTGTTTCATAGTAGCAATACCTGCAGCCATACTTATTGGATTACCACTAAGTGTTCCTGCTTGATAAATAGGTCCAGATGGAGCAAACATTTCCATAATATCTCTACGTCCAGCAATAGCACCAATTGGGAATCCTCCTGCTAAAATTTTAGCAAAAGTTGCAAGATCTGGTTTAATATCAAAATACTCTTGAGCACCACCACGTGCTATTCTAAATCCAGTAATAACCTCATCAAATATTAATAAAATACCTTTTTCTCTTGTAATCTCACGTACAAATTCAAGGAAACCTTCATCAGGTACAACACAACCAATATTTCCCATTACAGGTTCAATAATAACTGCAGCAATATCATCTTCATTTTTTACAATTAAATCAGTTAAAGCATCTTCATCATTATATGGACAAGATAATGTGTTTACAGTTGTTTCTTCAGGAATTCCAAGAGAATCAGGTTTACATGCTCCTCCAGAACCTGATTTTACAAGTACATAATCATGTGCTCCATGATATGCTCCTTCAAATTTAATAATTTTATTTTTACCAGTAAAACCTCTTGCAAGTCTAATTGCACTCATTGTAGCTTCTGTTCCAGAATTACAGAATCTTACCATTTCAGCACAAGGTACTCTATCAATTACTTCACGAGCAAGTTCAATCTCTTTTACATGAGGTGCACCAAAATCATTACCTAATTTTAATTGTTGTTCTATTGCATGATTTAAAACACTATTTGCATGGCCAAGAATCAATGGACCATAAGCAAGACAATGATCAATATAAACATTTCCCTCTTCATCATATATTTTTGACCCATGTCCTTTTTTTACAAAAAATGGATAAGGTTCATATGCTCTTACAGGAGAATTTACTCCACCAGGCATACATTCTTTAGCTAATTCGTATAAATCTTTTGAATTCATAATATCACATCAGTTATTTAATTTAATTATTATATTAAAATTGATAATTTACTTAATTATATAAAAATTTAATCTTTAATTTGATAATAATTTTCATTTTTCATAGTTGAAATTAAACTATTAACACATGCTACAGCAACAGGTGTTCCTCCTTTAGGACCACGAGTAATCACATGAGGAATGTTTGTTTTTGAAAGAGCTTCTTTTGAATCTGCAGCTTTTACAAAACCTACAGGAACTCCAACAATTGATTTTGCATTTAATTCTCCATTTTCTACAAGTTCAATTGATTTAAAAAGAGATGTTGGTGCATTTCCAATTACAATTATTCCTTCAAAGTCTTCTTTAGCAGCATATTCTATTGCAGCAGCAGCTCTTGTAATTTGTTTATTTTTTGCATATTCTCTTACATTATCATCTTTAATATAAGAATAAACATTACCATCATATTGAGTAATACCTACTTTAACCATATTAATATCTGTAAGTATATCTTCATTATTCTTAAGTGCTTTAATACTTATATCAACAAAATTTGGACTTATTGATATAATTTTACTATATTCTGGGTCTGCAGTTGAGTGAACTACACGTTCAACAATATCTCTTTCAGCAGGAGTCATATCCTTTGTATCATCACCTATAAGTGAACGAATAATTTCCCTACTTTTTGTTGCAATATCCATTCCTTGCTCTGTAGATGCTCCCATAAACATTTTTATCACATCTTTATTTAAATACTAAATAATAAATTATGTTGAAAAAAGTTTTACTTAAAAATTTAAGTTTTTAAACCATTATTTTTAATTTAAAAATTAAATTTCATTCCAAGATTTCAACAAGACTAAATAATAATTTAAATTTTTATAATATATACTTTATATTTATTCAATAATTAATGTTACTTTTATTTAAAGTTAAATTTTCTTATTTTAAAAGATAAACTAAAGAATTTTAAAATAATAATATATAAAAATACTATGTTTAATTATAGATTTTAAAAATATAGTATATATATAATAAAAAACAAAACAAATAAACAAGTAGTTATAAGTTTTTAATATTAAATGAACTATTTTTAAAATGAATATTAATATTTCATAAAATAGATTAAGTATATTAAAAACTATTTTCAATTACTTTAAAAAAAATAAGGAGAAAAAATAATGTCTGATGTAGGAAAAGAAGTTATAAAAACAATGATTACATTAATAACTACCGCATTTGCATTAGTTGCAGGTTTAGCATGGAACAGTGCTATTTCTAAATTAATACAAACTTTCATGCCTGCAGGAAGTGAACTTAATGGTATGCTTTTCTATGCTATAGCAGTAACTGTTATTGCAGTAGTTGTAACTCTCTTACTTGGTAGAATGGCAGGTAAAATGGGTGTAAAAATAGATGATGATTAAAATTCATTATCTATATTTTAATTTTTAAATATACAATAAAACATCAAAAAAATTAAAAATTACTAATTTTAAATAAATATCAAATCAATAAAATTTAAACTAATTTTATAATAATCTGTGAAAGCATGATTATTTAAAAATTAAATCTTTTAAAAACATTTATCTTTAAACTAAAAATACCATAAAAACTAAAACCTAAAAAACATCTATTTTTAAATTAAAAATTTAAGTTTTTAATAAAATTATTTAATTGATTTACTTGCAGATTCTCCAGCTAAACTACCTGTTGTAAATGCTATTTGTAAGTTATATCCTCCAGTAGGACCGCAAATATCTAAAATCTCTCCAGCAAAATAAAGTCCTGGGATTATATTAGATTCCATAGTTTTTGGATTAATTTCATTTAAAGATATTCCACCTACAGTAACAAATCCTGCTTTATCAATAATACCATCAACTTCAATTGGAAAATTTTTAAGATTTTCAATAATTTTATTACGATTTGATTTATTAAGATTATTCATTTTAGTATTTAAATTTATATTAAGTTTATTTAAGAAGTAAAAGGTAAATTTATTTGGTAAATATTTTCTAAGATAATTATGAACCTCTTTTTTTGTTTTTGAATTTTTAATAAAGTCTTTTTTAATTTCTTCTCTATTTAAACTAGGAATAAAATCAATGAATATTGTTTCTTTTTTAAAATTTTTTTTATTAAATAATAAATCATAATCTTCTAATTTTATAAATTCCCTACTTATATTAATTATAGCTGGCCCAGTAATACCATTATTAGAAATAAGTAAATCTCCTTTTTCTTCAATAGTTTTATTATCATATTTGAATGAAGTTTTTATATTTTTAAAACTTAATCCACTAAGAGAAGTTAAATTTGAATCATTTACAATAAATGGAAATAAACCTGGTTTAATTGTTTCTATAGAATGACCTAAAGTCTTAGCAAATTTATAACCATCACCAGTAGAACCAGTATATGGATAAGTTATTCCACCAGTAGAAATAATTAATTTTTTAGAAATATAATCATTTTTATCTGTTTTTATTAAAAATTCATCATCATTATTTAAAACATCTAAAACTTCATTATTTAATTTAAGATCTATATTTAAATCTAAAATATATTCATTTAAAATATTAATAACAGATTCTGCATTATTAGTAATTGGAAAAACGCGATTATTATCTTCAACTTTAAATTCAAGTCCCTTATTTCTAAAAATATCTAGAAGTTCATTGTTTTTAAATGAATAAAAAGCATGTTTAATAAATTTACTATCTTTTTTACTATATTTTTTAAGTGTTTCACGAATTGGTGAATTATTTGTAATATTACAACGTCCTTGACCAGTAATACTTAATTTCTTACCTAATTTACTATTTTTTTCTATAATAAGAACATTAATATTAGGATTATAATTAGCTGCTTTAATTCCTGCTAAAATTCCACTAGGTCCTCCACCAATTATTGCAATATCATATTTCATAAAAAATATTTTGAATATTATTATAATTAAAATTTTAGTAAAAAAACTAAATTAAAATAAAAAATAAAAAATAAAATTATAAAAAATATAAGCTATTAAAACATGACTATATCCTAAAACTAAAATAAGTTAAAAGTTTAATCTTCTAAAATCTCTAAATAAAAAATAATCATTACAATCAAAAATAAAGATTTATATAGAAATATTCTAAAAAAATAGAAATTTATTATTAAAAAAAAAATAAAAAAATTAAAAAAATTAAATAATATAATTTTAATATTAATATATTTTAATTATAAATATAATTTTTTCAAATAAAATAAAAATTTAAATATGAAATTTTTTAATATTATTTTTTATGTTTAATTGAAATTAAACCAAGTAATATTAATGCTAATAATATAATACTTATTGGATTACCTGTTGCAGGAGTACCAACTGCTTTAGCAATAGCCGCTCCTTTATTATTAGTAAAATTATAAACTGAATTTGAAATTGTTCTTGTATTATTTTTATAATTAATAGTCTTATTATTAGAACCATTATTATTAATAGTTTTATTATTAGAACTATTTGTATTATTAACAGTTTCATTATTATGATGTTTTGGTTTTACAACTTCAATAGAAGAATTTGCTGTTTTATTAGTGGTTTCATTAGATTTTACAAATACAACATTAGTAAAGTTACCAATTTTTGTAGTATTAAAAGTAACTTCAATAATTGCAGTTTGATTAATACCTAAATTTTTTAATAACCATGAATGTTTATCATCATCACCATTAAAAATCCAAACACCATTTATAGGTTTCCAACTGTCATATACAAGACCGTCATAATTGTTTTCAAATATAGCTATATTATTTAACATTATAGTTCCATTATTTCTAACAACAATATTGAAACTAGCTTGATTATTAAGTTCAACGGTTTTATTTAATGCTAGTTTTTCTACATTAAAATCGGGTAAAACATTATCAATATAAGTAAATTTAAAATCTAACAAATTCTGAGAAAATGGAGAAAATAAACTAGCAAATTGATAGACTCTTACAGAACCATTATCAAGGATATCTGTAGCACCATAATCAGGAACTCTAAATCCACCATTATAAATTCCAATAACATCTTTAACGACTTGCTTAATTTTATCATTTACAATAATATCTCTATATATATCAATATTCTCATATTGATACTCAGAAAATGCCCAGACGACTTTTTGAAGTTCAAAAGCTGTTAAATTAGATTTAAAATAATATTTATATAATAATATTTTAAGGTATTCACTAATTGGTTTATTGTTTAACTTATTATAAAAAATACTAGTATCATATACAAAATATTCTTGTCCATTATGAGGCTGATGAATAACAGCTTCAGAACAAAAACCATTAGATGTATCGTTTATAGAAACATTTCTATAATTATCTCCTGTAGTATGTAATAAATTATCAAATGTATAAATATTAGCACTTGTATTTATTAAATTAAAAGTTGAATTAAACCTTGCAATATCATTACCAACATTAGCATGATTATTACTAAATTTAGAGTTTGCTATTGTTAAATTTTTATCTGTAACTATTGCACCACCAAATTTAGATTTACCATTTTTAAATTCACTGTTATTTACAGTTAAATTACCTCCAGCACAAGTAATAGCTCCACCAAAGTAAGAAATGCCATTATTAAATTTGGAATTATTTACATTTGTTAAATAATTATACAAACAATAAATAGATCCGCCATAAATAGCATTATTATTATTAAAATCGCAATCTTTAATATTTAAAACATTATTATTATATACATTTTTATTTTCAAAAAAGATTGCGCCTCCAAGATTAGCGGAGTTATTATTAAATTTTGAATCCATAACTGTAACATTAGAATCACCAAAATCACAAGCTCCTCCTTTTCCAACAAAAGAATACCTAGGAGAATCAGAATTTAAATAATTATTATTAAATCTAGAATTTTTAATAATTATATTTCTTTCTTTATTTGTAATAATAGCTCCTCCACCTTTTCTAGAACTACAATTATCAAAATTACAATTAGAGATAACTGCATCACCAGCTATTATATACAACGCTCCACCTTTATCAATAGAACTTGAATTAGTAAAGTTAGAATTATCTATAGTAAAATTATCATAATTACTAAAGATTGAACCAGAATATATTCCTTCACCAATATCTTTAAATAATGTATTATTAATTGAAATATTAGAATGTGAAGAGAATAATGCTAAACAACTAAATTGGTTATTTAGATTATCAAGATAAGCTTGAGAAATATTTATAACCTTACATTTATTTAAAGTAAAATTTGAGTTATATGAATAAAAAATTCTTCCTTTAGTATTTGAAAAACTTGAATTTATGAAAGTAGCATTAGACTTATTAATTTCCACTAATCCCTCAATAGTATTCTTATCTTCATAACCATTAGTTAAATGTATATTATTTAATTTAACTGTAGATAAAGATACATTAAAAACAATATAATGATTATTTGCATTAATAATATGGTTATTTCCATTAATAATAATAGATTTATTAATAATTAAAATACCATTCTTATTATCATTATCATTATAAATATAATCAGAATTTAAATCAATTGTTCCATTCTTATTAGAATCAATTAAATTCTGTAAATCTGTAAAAGATTTATGACCCGAACTTTTCAAGATAGATACTTGATTTTTATTATTCGAAGTATTTATACTGTTTTCAGAAATATATAAATCATCGTTATCCTGAAAAACAGATAAATCTTGATTATCTAGTGAATCTGTAGAATTACTATCTACTGCACTAACTGAACTTATAAATAATATTATTAAAAAACATGAAAAAAATAATATTAATTTCCTATTAATTTCTTTAATAATATAACCCCCAAACACATCAATTTATATTATATATATGAATATAACATAGATTGACAATGAACAGTATGTTAATAAAAATATATAAAATTTTTTATTCGAACAATGCAAAATAGTTTATAAAAAATGAACTAAAATCTATAATCCCATTAAAGTTATATATAATTTAATATATAATTTACTTAAAACTTGAAAATAAATAAATTTAGAAAAATTGAAGTTATTAAATAAAATTTAAACAAAAAATAGTTTTATAATCATTATATCTACTTTAAATCTAAAAAAATAGAAATACGTTTTTAAAAAAAAAAATAAAATTTAAACTTTAAATAATTTTTAAAGTTTTTTATCTAATTTTACTTTAATATATTTTTTAATACTACTGCTTAAAACCACCAAATTGATTAAAAAATAAAAAATATCTTATAAAAAAATATAATTAAAAAAAAACAATTATTATAAATTTTCTCTTCAAAAGAATATTCTATAAAAAAATATAATTAAAAAAAAACAATTATTATAAATTTTCTCTTCAAAAGAATATTCTATAAAAAAATATAATTAAGAAAATTAATTATTATTAATCTTCTCCTCAACTAAATCTACAACTATTTTAAATAATTTTTCATCATCTTTAAGTTCTGG
Source organism: Methanobrevibacter wolinii SH (assembly GCF_000621965.1). NCBI lineage: Archaea > Methanobacteriati > Methanobacteriota > Methanobacteria > Methanobacteriales > Methanobacteriaceae > Methanobrevibacter > Methanobrevibacter wolinii. Next base: position 47,731 of record NZ_JHWX01000013.1, on the reverse strand, counting down.
ATGAGCAGCTAATGCTTCTTGATAAGAACCTAAAACCAATTCAGTTGCAGATTGAGAATCATAACCTTCTTTAGATAATAAATTAAATAATCTTTCTTCTTCAGGAGATAACTCAATATCTTCTGGATTTAAGTCATTAAAATCAAGTTCAGTGACATCTTCATCTTCTCTAGATAATTCATCACTTTCTAAATCAGTAGATTCCCCAATACTGTCTTTTTTAGAATCAACATCATTAAATACAGGATTACCTTCATAATCTAATTGATTAGGATTTAATTCTCTACATTTTTCTAAAGCATCATTTGCTTTATTTAATGAATCAACTTGTGTTAAAAACATGTATCTATCAAACCATAAATTAGAATTTTCTGGGAACTTTTTAAGAGATTTTTGATTTATACCTATTGCACGATTAATATCTCCAGAAGATGCAACTGCAAATGAATATTGTCTCCATAAATCAGAATCATCATCATTTAAATCAAGTGCATCTTTAAATGTTAATTCAGCATTTTTAAAATCAGCTAAATTAAGATATATAAATCCTTTAAATGTTATTGCATCTACATTATCAGGATAATTTTTAATTACAGAATTAATAGTATTTAATGCTTCATCATATTTAGCTTGATTAAATAATATTGTAGATTTTAATAATAATGCATCTAAATTATCATTCTCAATTTTTAATACCTCATCAATTAAATCTAAAGCTTCATCAAATTTTTGGAATCTTAATGCACCATTTGCTTTATATAAATATCTTTCAACTTCTGTTTCAACTTCTTCATCAATTTGTTTATATAAATCTTTTAATAATTCATCAATTTGTTCATCACTTAATTCATCTAAATCATTATGATTATCATGATCATGATCACAATCTGGTCCACAAACATCTGCATCTTCATCAAATTCAGGAACAATACCTGTTTTTAAATCTTCACCTTTTAAACCAGTTAAATCTTCAATACCATCTAATACTTCTGGATTATTTTCAAATAAATCATCAACAAATTCTTCAATTTCATCTTGTTTATGTTGAAGATGTAAAATAGAAATTTTAAGAAGATAACCTTCCTCAACATTAGGATCAATATCAATAATTTTTTCAGCATAATCTAAAGCTTCATCTAACTTATTAGAACTTGTTAAAATAAATGATTTAATACTTAATGCACTTAAATCATTAGGATCTTTTTCAATCATAAGATCAACATATTTATCTGCTTTAGTAAAATCATCTTTTGCAAGATATAAGTCAATCATTGCAGGAATAATTTCATCTTTTTTATAATCATTATCAAATAATTCTTCATATAGTTCTAAAGCTTCATCTAATTCATGATTTTCATAATGAGAATTTGCTTCTTTAAATTTTTCTTCAAAATCAACCATTTAACTTCCTCACATTTAATCAATATAATTATAAAATTAATTTTTATTTTAATGATAATTAAAAATTTTAATATCTTATATAAATTTAAAAATTTTTACATAAATAAAACTTTATTTAATATTAATATTTCATATAAATAAACTTATTGATATTATTCATGACTAAAAATTATAATAAAAGTAAATAATTTAAAAAAAAGAACAATGAATATTTTATGTTTAATTAAATAAATTTAAATAAATAATTATTTTATATTTAAAGCTTTGTTGAAATTCTATTATTTTTAAAATTAACTTTCATAAATTTGATTTTAAATTGTTATTTAAATTTTTAGGCATTGTGGAAATCCTTAAAATTTTTAGAATAAACTTTCTTAAAATTGATTTTCATACATTAAATACTGTTTAAATTTTTATAAAAAATAAGATTTCAACAGATTCAATTTTTATAATAGTTTTCAAAAAGCAACTTAATAAAAATTCTAAAAAACATGAAAGAAAATAAAAAAAATTCAACAAGTAATTTAAATAAAAATCTACTAAAAAAATTAAGAAAAATACAATATAATTAAAACAATAAAAAAAAGCAATAATTTAGAATATAAAATATTGAATTATTAGAAAAAGTTATCTAATGTTAATTCTTTTGTTTTATTAGGTTTCTTTTTAAATTCATCTTCTTCAATAGCCTCAAAGTCTTTATCATAATCTAAATCAACAGTATTTTCTTCATCATCATAATGTTTATTTTCCAAATCTAAGTCATATATATCATTATCATCAGAAACTTCACTATCATTATCTTCATATCCTTTAGAACCCACCTTATTTTCAGGTTCTAATTCTAATTCTGCTTCTTCTATATTAATTACACCAGAAGAATAATTAGGATCTTCTGCAGTAGATTCAAGATTATTTATATTAGTGTTTAATTTATCAATAATGGATTCATCATATCCTCCATTAATTAAATAATAACGTCTATCATATAATAAATCTAATTCATTAGGAAATCGTTTAAGAGCTAAATCATTAATTTTCAATGCTTTTTCCTGATTATTTAATGAATCAAATATATCTGCATATTGTTGCCAAATTTCATAATCTTCAGGATTAACAGAAATTGCTTTATTAAATGTAGAATCTGCTAAACCATATTCTTTAAGATTACATAATATAATTACTTTTAATTTTAATGCATCAAAACAATTATTATCTAATTCAAGGATTTTATTAATTATCAATAAAGATTCTTTATCATCCTTTAATTCATGTAAATATTTTGCTTTAATATATAATACTTTAATATCTTCCTTAATATCTAATGCTAAATCTAAAAATTTAATAGCTTCATTATACTCTTCAATATCTGCAAGTACTTTTGCTTTTTCAATATTTAACTCAAAATTATCATCAATTTCATTGTTTAATTCAGCGAAAATATTATTTATTTTGTTTTTAAGTTTAATATCTTTTAAATTAAATTCAGATTCAGTAGAATCAATTATAAAATCTTCATTAATAGAATTATTAGAACAAGAATTTATAGAATTATTATAATTTGAAGAATTAACATCAGAATCCATACCATCAACAGGAGAATTAACATCCTCACCAAAACCAGAATCTATACCATCAACAGGAGAATTAACATCCTCACCAAAACCAGAATCTATACCATCAACAGGAGAATTAGCATCTAAATTAGTATCAAAAGTCAATTGAGTATCCTCTTTTTTAGATTTTTTTGAAGATACTTTATTAAAAATATTATCTAAATTAGACATAAATATAAAACTCCAAATTATTTTAAAATTACTATAATATATAAATAATTTTAATATTTATTATATAAAATATTTACTAAAAAATACTTAAAATTAAAATAAAAAAACAAAATAGTATTAAAATATATAATATCTAAGAAATAGCTAAAAAATTAAAAAATAAGTAATATTAAAAGAACTACCTAAAGAAATCATCTAAAGTAGAATTAACAGTATTTTCTACAACTTTATAATCTTCATTTTTAATGTGATTAATTGGTTTTTTACCACCATCTAAATCATATTCATCAATAAAATGTTTTCTATCTTTATATAATTCTTTATTTTTAGGAAATCTTGATATGGCATCATTATTAAGTTCAAAAGCCTTGATGATTTTTTTATTTAATGCAAGAGACATATAATAAGTTCTCCAAAGATTTACATTATCTAAATCTAAATCTAAAGCAGTTTTAAAAGAAATCTCTGCTTCATCATATTTTTCAAGATCAATATTTACAAGACCTTTAATAGTTAATGCAGGAATATTTTTTTTATCAAGTTCTAATATCAAATCAACAGTATTTAATACTTGTTCATATTGATATGTTTTAAGAAGAACTATTGATTTAAATATTAAGGCTTCTATATTATTTGGGTAAAATTCAAGACTCCATTTAATATAATCTAATGATTTAGAATAATCTTCATTATCAAAATATTCTTTAGCTTTTGAAAATAAAGTATTAAATTCTTTATTATTATCTTCTTTATTATCATAAATTAAGTAATCATATAATGTTAAATCATCCATATCATTAGTTAATTTATAATATACATCATCAAAGAAATTTCTAAAACGTGAAGAAGCTTTTTGATTTTCAAGTTCTTTATATAATTCATCTACAGATGTTTCTTTATTTAAATTATCATCAGAATAATTGATTTCTTTATATATTTCAGGTTTATCTTTTTTAAGAAAATCTATAATTTCCATTCTTTCAGTATTTCTTTTAAGAACCTCAAGAATAGATAATTTAAATGAATATGCAATAGTTGAATTACTATCTATTTCAATCATTTTATTACATATTGTTAATGCTTCATGAAAATTTTTATTATTAAATAATACACATACTTTAGCAGAAAGAACATCTAAATCATGAGGATATTTATCTAAATATAAATCAATATATTTATCTGCATTATCAAAATCATGCTTATCAAAAGTAATCCATAAAATTTTTTTAAGAATATCTACCCTAGTTGAATCTTCATTAAAAAGTTTAATATATAAATTCAAAGCCTTGTCCACTTTTCCTATATTGTATAAAAGATTTGCATGAGTATAAGTTTCTTTAAAATTTTCCATAAAAATACCCTTTTTTAAGTATATGTAAAAAATTATATTAATATTATATTAGTCAATAAAATTAATAAACTTAAGAGTTTTATTAAAAATATACTAATAAAATAAAATATTAAAATGATATAATTAAAAATACATTTTAATTAAAATTCATGTAAAAACATTTATATTTAAGTTTAAAATAGATCATATCCTAAATTTAAAAAATTCAAGAAATCCTATTATATTTAAAAATTTAACTTAATTAAATCTAATTAAAATTAAAAAGTTAAATATTATAATTATTATGAAAAATACAAATTAATTATTCATTTCATAATTATTTAATATATTATTTAAATTATCATTAAATTCTTCATTATCTGGTACTGCTTCTAAAGCATTTTCATTTTCTTTTAATGCTTTATCAAGATTACCATTTAATAATAATGAGTAAACATATAAGATCCATAAATCAGTGTTTCCATCATCAATCTTTAATGCTTTCTTAAATGATCTTGATGCATTATTATAATTACCTAAACTAGATTGTATAATTGCTCTTATTGACCATATTTCAAATGATTTCCTATCAATATCTAGTAAATTATTAATTAAATCAAGTGCATCTTTTTCATCATTTAAATTAAATAAAATTACAGATTTAAATATTAATAAATTTTTATTATCATCAGTAATTAAATCTTTATTAATACTTATTTTTACTTCTTCTTCAACAGTCATAGAGATATTTTGATTATCTAAATCAGAATCTAAATCAAGAAGATTTTCATCATCAATTGAATCTAAGTTATTTAAATCTTTATTAAGTAAATCATCTACATAACTAAGTGCAGTTTCATAATTTCCTTCATCAATAAATGAAAATAATTTTAATAGATCTTTATTTTCCCCTACAAGATTACCAAGTAAAGATTTAAATAGATTCTGCCTATATTCTACAAAGGGATTTACAATATCTTCATATAAAAATGAAAAATCTTCAACTATCTCTTTAGATTTTGTTTTAATTTTAGCTTCTGCCATATTATCAAAATCTTTTAATGTAATATCATCACCTTGCTCTTTTAAAAATCCAAGTGAAATAATTAAACGAGCAAAAGTACGTGAATCATAATTTTTAAGATTTCTAAATAATTTAGTTTTTTCATCATCTTTATTTAAGATATTTAAAATTTTATATTTAACACATATCCTTTTAGATCTTTTGGATTTAATTTTATAAGCCTATCAATTACAGTTAATGCTTCTTCATATCTTTTAAGATTTATTAATCCAATAACTTTAGAAAATAAAACATTAACATTTTTATCATTTAAATCAATATAAATATCTGCAAATTTAATTGCTTGATTATAATCTCCTAATTTTATATAAGTTGATACAATATTATTTATAATTGTTAAATTATTAGAATCCTTATTATATAATCTTAAATAAATATTTAATGCCTTTGAAAAATTACAATCAGAAAAATATTTAAAAGCTTTTTCTAAATCTTCTTTAAATTCTGCCATAATATTCTTACCCTTAACTTATTGAAAGTATAATTTTTAATTTTTATAATTAATTAAATAAATACTTAATAGTTTATTCTTAAATAAAAATTCTAATTAGAAAAATTATTAAATTACTTAATAAGTTTTATACTTAATTAAAATAGCAATAATTAAATAAAATTAGAAAATTAGTTAAAAATAAAAAACTTACACCTAAACAAAATAAAAAAACAAAACATTAAAAAAAATCATACACTTAGATAAAAAACAAACTGCAAAAAACCAACAAACAACTAAAAAAATAAAAAACAAACAGCAAAAAAAACCTAAAAAGAATTAAAAATAAAAAAATGTTGAAATATTTATAATTCCTAGAATTAACTATTTAAAGTTAATTTAGAGTATTAATATTCTTTAAATTTTTATAAATAGTTTTTCAACTAAAAAATTAAAGTAAAATCTATAATAATAAATTTTACATATAAAAAAAATAATTAAAAATTAATTATTATAAAACCTCAAATTTAATGAATAATGAATCAATAAGATTAACTAAATAATCCATATCAATATAATCTTCTAAAATAATATCCTCATTAAAAAATTTTGAATTTTTACCATATTCTAATGATTTTATATAATCTTCAGATTCAGTATCTTTAATTTCAGAAAGCATAAACAATCTATCACTCCAAAAATCAGTATCATCTGGAAATATAGTTAAAGCTTGTTTATTAATATTTAATCCTAAATTATAACTACCTATTGACATTAAAGTTAATTCATATAATCTCCAAAGATTTTTATCCATCTTATTGAGAGTTAATGCTACATTAAATGATTGTAATGTATTAAAAATATCTTTTAAATAAAGATGAGAATATGCTTTAAATACCCATCCTATGAAATTAAATTTATCAAGTACTAAAGCCATATTTGCATACTTTAAAGCATCTTCATATTCTTCTAAAAATAATAAATCCCCTGATTTTAAAAGTAAGACATTAATATTTTTAGGTAATAATTTATCAGCTTCAGTTAAATATCCAAATACATTAATATATTTCTTATAAGTAAATAATAAATTAGCTTTAAGTATAATATTAGTTACTACATCATTTCCATACTTTTTATTATAACTATCAAAGATTGTTTTAAAAAGAAATTCATCTTTATACTCATCATATAAACTTTCATCATTTAATGCTTTATTTTCTAAATTCCTTAAATTAGTTTCATAAAATAATACATAATCTTCAATATCCTTACCATTCTTATTTACTAATTTAAAATTATCTTTAACAGAAAGTTTATTTAATAATAAATCTTTTTTATAAGTATTAACATCTGAATCTGTAAATAAAAATAGATTTAATATATCATTTAAATTAAAATTAAGTTTATTTTTTTTACCTGTAAATATTGATGCATTTTCAAATAGATTAAGGAAGAATTTCTCAAAATCTTCTTCATCAAAATCTTCTTCATCCACTTTTTTATCATCAATAAAATCATTTTCAAGAATATAATCATTATTATGATAAGGTTTATCTTCAACAATAAAACTAATTAAATCATCATTTAATAAATCGTTTTTCTTATTTAAGTAATCATCAACAATATCAGGATATTTTTCTGCAATTTCATCTGCAACCCTTTTTGCTTGTTTGGAATTATCCTTAAACATGTATAAATCAAATTTATCAAGAAGTAAATCTAAATTTGATGGGAATAATTTTAATGCTTTATTAACCTCAGTTACTGCTTTTTTAAGATGTCCTGAAAATATACATGAAGAAATAAATTCTCTCCAAATAAGTAAATCAGAATTATCAATTGAAAGAGTTTTCTGGAATGCTTTCATTGATTTTTCATCTTCATTTAACACATATAATATTTGAGCTTTAAATTTCCATGCATCATAATTTAAATTATCTAATCTAATTGTTTTATTAAAAAATTTAAGAGAATTCTCATAATCACAAATATTATATAAAACAAAAGCTTTTAAATTTAAAGCTAGAATATCTTTAGGTCTTAATTTTAATGATTTATTTAAATAGATTAATGATTCGTCAAATCTTTCAAATTTAATTAAAAATTGTGCTTTATTAATATATAAACTAAAATCAGTTAAACCTAATGAATCAAATATTTTAAAAGAAGTATTTAAAAATTTATCAATTTCTTCATCATCAAGTTGTAATTCAGTAAATCTTTCAAAATATTTTACAAGCTCATTAAAATCACCTTTAGAAAGATATGAATAGATCATACGTGGTAATATTTTTGATTCATCAAAATTATTATGATATAAGTTATTATAAATTTCCAAAGCTGCATCATATTCTTCATTATTATATAATATATTTGCTTTTTCAAAATCCTTATCAAAACTTGACATAAAAAAATTCCATGATTAAGTTAATAAATAAAAAAATATTAAACTATTTAAGATTTAATAAAACGAATACTTTATAATAATATCCTCTTAGAATATTTCAATTAATTAAATATTTATTAAAACTAATAATTAAATTTTTATAAATGATTCAGAATATTACTTATTTAATTAGATGTAATACATTTAAATTTCATATACTATTTATTAATAATATAATACACTTAAATTCCCATAAAAAACTCACAAAATTAACTACTAATCTATAATATAATACAAGCAAAATGAGTTATGCAGTGGCCTTATATTGTAATAGTTCTTCATACTAATCTAAAATATAATACAAGCAAAATTCCCATAAAAAACTCATAAAGTTAACTATTAAATATAATATAAATATTTAAGAGAAAAAATCTAAAATATTCAAGAAAAAATCCAAATTAATCATTAAAAAATTCAGGTTTTAATTTTTTAACTTTTTCTAAAGCATCATAAGCAGATAAATAATCATTAATACTTTCAAATAATTGAAATCTATCATACCATAAAATATAATTATCTGGAAAAATCTTTAATGATTTCTTATTTACTTCTAATGATTTTTTTAAATCTCCAGTATATGCATATGCGAAATAAACTTGTCTCCAAATATTATAATCTTTATTATATATAGATAAAACTTTTTTAAAAACATCAATACCTTCATTTACATTTCCATTATTTAAAAGAATATATCCTTTATATTGAAGAGCAAGATAATCATTAGGATTATTATTTAAAATATTATTTAATATATTTAAAGATTCATCAAACTTATTTTGATCATATAATAAAATAGCTTTTAATTTAGAACTAATAGTATCATTAGGATACTTTTCTAAAATATTATTAAGGCAAATCATTGCATTATCCAATTTTTTAAATTGAATAAAAATTTTAGCAGAATTTAAATTAAACTGATAATCATCAATATCTAAATTTTTAAGTAAATCTAAACAGTTATTTAAAATTATTGTATTCTCATTAAGATTTGAATCAGATAAATATTTATTAAAAATTTCAATACAAGAATCAAAATCATCTAAAGCAATATATGAATTAACAATATAAGGGATAACTTTTATTTTATTATAATCATTAATTAATAAATTATAATAAATATTTATAGCCTTATCATATTGTTTATTTTCAAATAAATTGTTTGCTAAGTTAAAATCATTATTATAAGAATTATTATCTGTCATATTAATTATCATCACGATTCTAATTTAATAATAAAAATATATAAAAATATATTAGTATTTAAAACTTAAATTAATTTTTACATACTATAATTAAATAGCTATTGAAAATTAAAAAATGAATCTAAAGTAGATTCACGGAGATTATGCATTTTAAGATGGTTATTAAAGTGTTTATTCTTAGAGTGATAATTTAAGTTTTTTGATGAATCTTTATTTTTTATAGAATTTAATTCACTTGAATTTTTATCTAAATTAGTAATAGAAGAATTTAAGTCATTAGATTCAGACTCATCACAAACATTATTAAACTCAACAAAATCATCCTTAGAAGACTCATTACAAACATTATTAGATTCATTGAAATATTCTTTAGAAGAGTTTAAATCATCATTTTTAATATCAGAAGAATAATTGGAAATTTCATCATTTTCATTTGAAATATCATCAATTAAATTACCATTCTCATCAAAATTAAATAATGAATCAATATCAATAGGATCTTTATTGAAATCTTTACTATAATCTTCAGTAATTATTGGTATATCAATATCCTCAATTTCAAATGTTGTTAATTCCTCTGAATCATTTTTATTAAAAGAATCATCAATTAAATTATTAGTAATAGATTCATCCTCTTGAATATCACTATCAACTTTATTATTATTAATATCTCCATTTAAATTTTCATCATTACTTATTAGAGATATATCTGAATTTGTATATTCTTCTTGATTTTCATCATAAGAAGAATTATCCTCATTAAAATTATCTACATCATATATATTATTATCCATAGAAGAGATAAAATCATTTATAATATTATGATAATTAGAATCTTCTTTTTCAGATAATCTATTGTTTTTAGAATCCATTGAATTGTCTTTAATTTCAAAAGAATCATCAAAGTCTAAATTATTAGCAGTAACAAAACCTAAATCCTTATCATCAAAAACATGACCTAAACCACCGACCTCATCCAAATCAGCACCCTCAGACCTAACCTCATTACCATGAACTAAAGAATCAGCAGTAACAAAACCTAAATCTTCTGTTTCTTGAATTTTACTATCATTATTATTAATAGTAGAATTATTATTAAAATGAGATAATTCTTCATCACTAATTAAATCTACTCCTATCTCTTTTTGAAAACTTTTAATTTCATTAATTTCGCCTAAAAGCTTAAGAGAAGCTAATTTAATCATAATTGCAGAATCATTTAAAGAATCTTTTTCTAATATATTATTGGCAATTTCTAAGGATTCATTAGCTTTATATTTTTTAAGTAAAATAGATGCTTTTAAAATTAAAAGCTCATAAAGAGATGAATTATCATCAAGATAATTATCTAAATATTCTAAAACTTTGTTTGTATCATTGTTTCTTAAATAAAATTTTATTAAATATGGAAGAATAGTATCAACATCATAATCTGCTAAAAGTAATTCATTAAATATTTCCATAGATTCGTCAAAGTCATGATTTTCATATAAAGAACATGCATTCAAAAACTTTTCATCTAAATTTTTCTTATTAGACATGATACTACCTCCTTTATTAAATAAAGTAAAAATAAATATAATTTTTCTCATTTATACTTCAAATAAAGAATCACAAATTAAATTAATTTAAATAAGAAATAAAATACCAGTTCAAATAAATCACAAATCAAAAAACAATCCAAATAACAAATAAAATACTAATTCAAATAAACCACAAATCAAAAAACAATCCAAATAACAAGTAAAATGATATTAATATATTTTAACTTATTACTAAAAATCATTAGATAATAAAAAATCAATAATATTAAGAATCTTAATTCCTTGAATATTTTTTATATGTGTCTTATCAAAACTTATAATAATTTTATCATAATTATCTTTTATTGAATTTAAATCATTTAATTTCCCATTTAACAATTGATCATCTAAATTTTTAAGTATTTGAATATAAACTATCTTATCTACTTTTTTAGCCATAAAGTCAATATTATGCTTTTTATATTTAACAGTTGAAACCTTATAATCTCTTCTTAAAAGTTCAAAATATACTAAATTTTCAAGAACACCTTTTGAATATTCATCATCAAATCCAAGAATATAATTTCTAAGTCCTAAATCACAAAGATAATGTTTTTCAAGTGTTCTTAAATATACATCACATTTAAGATTAAATCTTTTAACTGGATAAAAAAGATATGATTTATCAAAGTATTTTAAATAGTCTAAAACTGTTGTTGGAGTAGTTTTTACACCTTCAGTTAAAAAATATTCTGTAATTTTTTTAGAGGAGAAATATTCTCCTAAATTATTAATAGTAAAATAGAATATTTCATTAAGAAGTAGTAGATTTTTAATTTTATACTTAGATATTAAATCTTTAACAATAATTGTATTGTATATACCTTCAATAATATTATTAAAAATTAAATCTGATTTTTTATGTTCAAAAATTACTGGAAATCCCCCATAATGAAGATAATCCTTAAATTTACTATTAATATCTAAATTATCATCCCAATACTCATCATTAAATTTTAAATATTCTTTAAAAGATAATGGAAGTACATTTACTTCAATTATTGGCCATGAAACATATTTTGATAATTCATAGTCTTTAATATCACCACATAGGCCAGAAATAAAGAAATCAACATTATTGTAATCAACTGAAAGTGAATTTACAACTTCATACCATTTATCTACTTTTTTAACATTATCTAGAAGAATATAATTCATTTTATCATTTAAAATATTTTCTGATAAAAAATCATAGAGTTTAATGTAATCTAAATATTTTTTATTTTTTAATGAGTCAAAATTTAGATATATTACATTCTTTTTATTTTCTTCTAGATTATTAGCAAATGATAATAAAATACAAGATTTACCACTACCATGAACTCCAGTTAATATCTTAAGAGTTTTAGTATTTGCAAGATCATTTAATTGATTAATATATAAATCTCGTTTTATCATTCTCTAATCCTAGCCTTATATCTAATAAATCTTTAAATGATTATTTTTATATTAATTATAATATTTATATTTTTATAAAAAAATAATATTAAATTAATTAAATATTATTATTTTAAAAAATAATATTTTATAAAAATATTAAAGTTATTATTTTATAAAAGAATAAATTAAAAAAATAATTAATTAATAAATAATAAAGAAATAATAAGTATAAAGTAAAATAAAGTCAAAGAATACAAAATACAATAATTAAATAAAATTTAAATATAAATATCGAGTATTAACAAATAAAAAACAAATATTTAATAAATAGATAAAAATAATATGATAAAATTATAAAAAAAGCAATATTAAAATTTTTAAACTTTAAAAATCTTATAAAAACTTTAAAATTTAAATTAAAAATACTATAAAAACAATATAAACAGAAATAATAAAAAACAAAATAATTATTTACAACAACCAAAGAAGAAGTTTTTAATCTTCATTAAAATTTTATGAAACTGAGTTTCATCTTTATCATCTTTTTTCTGACAACATGGTGGTCTTACATGATCTTCCATTATTACACACCCCATTTTTTAAATACTTGACTTAATTAAAAATAAAATCTTATTTTGCTGCAATTTTATTTTTAATCATAGATTTAATTTTTTCAATAAATTCAAATTCATCTTCATATACTATTTTATTCATATAACCACAATTTGGACACATTGCTTCATTACATTCTTCACATCCACAACAGCCAATTCCATCACATGTTCCTCTAGTTTCTTCAGGATCATATTCATATCCACAGATTCTACATTTCATTTTCATTTTATCACCATTATATTAACTGTATAAACGATGGAAACTTATTTTTTAAATAAATTAAATTTAAGAATAAAAAAATTACTAATAAATATAAAAACTAAGAAGGAAATTAGATAATTTTTTCTTAAAATTTAATCCAAGATAATAAAAGTACTAATTAATGTCACATGCTCATTACTTTTGATTATCTTGGTCTTTTTCTTCATTTTCTTCTAATTTAATACCTTTTATATAAGATCTAGATTTCATATAATCACCTCAATTAACCATATATTTTATATAAACCATGATAAGAAGAGTATTCTTTACATAGATTTATTAAAATTAAATAATTGATTATAAATTTGTATAAATTAGAAACAAATTTTAATCAATAACAATTTTATGTTTTTAATTTTTAATGGAATCCTAAAAGTAATCCAATATGGAATACAGCAAATGATACTACATATGCAGTAATTAAACAAGTACATACCATTACAGCAGGCCATTTCCAACCATTAGATTCTTGTTTTATAGTACCTAATGCTGCGAAACAAGGTATATATAATAAACAGAATACTAAAAATGCATATGCTGTAAGTGGTGTAAACACTGAAGTAATTCCTGCAGTAGCTCCACCAGGGAATGAACCAAATACTGAAGTTAAAGTTGCTACAATAACTTCTTTAGCTACCATACCAAAGATTAATGCAGATGAAGCTTGCCAGTTACCGAATCCTAATGGACTAAATATTGGTGCAATAAATGTACCTATTTGACCAATGTAACTTGCTTGTGATCCATAATCAACACCAGCTGGGAAATAACTTAATACCCATACAATAATTGCTGCTGCTAAAATAATAGTACCTGCTTTCCTAACAAATCCCCATGTTTTTTCACCAGTATGCATAAGAACACCTTTTACAGTAGGGATTTTATAAGTTGGTAATTCCATTACAAATGGAGTACTTACTCCTTTAAAGAATAATTTTTTAATAATAGCTGCTACAATAATAGCTACAACAACTCCAAGTAAGTATAATGAGAAAATTACATTTGCTTGTGATGAAGCAAAGAATATTCCTACAAATAAAAGATATACTGGTAATCTTGCAGTACAAGACATAAATGGTATAAGTAACATTGCAACTAAACGATCTTCCTCATGTTCAAGTGTACGTGTTGCCATAATTCCAGGTACTCCACAACCAAATCCAAGAATCATTGGAATAAATGCTTTTCCATGAAGTCCTAAAACTTTGTGCATAACTTTATCCATTACAAAAGCAGCTCTTGCTAAATAACCACTATCTTCTAATATACTTAATAATAAGAACAGTAAAACAATTTGAGGAACGAAACTTAAAACACTTCCAACTCCAGAAATTACACCATCAGATAAAAGTGAACCTAAAGCATTTTGACCAACTAATGCAACAGTACCATCTGCAATTGCAGTAACACAAGAATCAAGCCAATCTTGAATTGGTGAACCTAAAGTAAAGGTAACTTGGAAAACAATATACATAATAATTAAAAATATAGGAATACCAAGGACTCTATTAGTTACGATTCTATCAATCTTTTCAGTCATAGTTGGTTTTGGGTTTTCAGGAAGTTTTACACATTCCTTAATTAAACCATCAATAAAAGCATAACGAGCATTAGCAATTGCTTCTGCTGCAGATACCCCATAAATATCTTTTAGATGATCTTTAACTTTTCTTACTTCTAAAAATATTGGATTAGACATAGAAGATTGTTGAACTTTATCCATTACAATTTCATCATCTTCTAATAATTTAATAGCAGTCCAATAAGGAGATACATCAAGTAAATTTTTATCTTTTGAGATTAATTTCTCTAAATCACCTAAATGTTGCCTTAATTCATTACCATAAACAAGTTTATTTTTACTTTCTACAGGATGATCTTTAAGATTTTTAATCATTTTAATAAGGTCATTATGACCAATATCTGAATTAGCTTCAATTTGAACTACAGGAAGACCTAATAATTCAGATAATTTATCTACATCAATATCTATACCATCTTTACGTGCTAACTTATTCATATTAAGAGCAATACCTAAATTTGCATTTAATTCCATCATCTGAACTGTTAAATACAAATTACGTTCTAAATTAGCTGCATCAATAACATTGATAATTGCATCAGATTCTTCATCTACAATAAAATCTCTTGAAACGATTTCTTCAATAGAATGAGCACTTAATGCATAATTTCCAGGTAAATCAATAACATCAATTCGATTACCGTCTTCTTCAAAGTGACCTGAAGCTTGTTCTACTGTTTTACCTGGCCAATTACCAACATGTTGATGAAGCCCAGTTAAATTATTGAATAAAGTGGTTTTTCCTACATTAGGATTACCTGCTAATCCAATTTTAATATTCTCCATAAACAATCTCCATTATTAATTATAAAAGTAAATTAAAATTATTCAACATCAACTTCAATATTACGAGCTTCTTCTTTTCTTAAACAGACAGAATATCCTTTAATTTTATATTCATAAGGATCCCCTAATGGAGCAATTTTTTTAAGTTGGATTTTTGAACCTTTAACAAAACCCATACCCATTAAATGACGTTTTAATTCACTACTTCCTCCATCATTATAGGAAACTAATTTTCCTTCTTCACCTGTTTTTAATTGATCTAAACTTTTAATCATTGAAATCCACCTTCTATTTTAAAATTGAAATTAGTTAAAAATTTTTAATTCACTTTTTTTCTAATTAAATATAATTACTAATTAGAATAATAATTCATTAAAATCCTAAAAATTTACAATAATATAAGGACATAATTTTAGAACTTTTAATAAATTTAAGAAATTTAGAAATTTATTAAAAATATTTAAATTTAGTTGTACCTAAACTTCTTAATTAAAAATTAGATTGAACTAATATATAAATGTTTAGTTATACCTAAAAATCAGATAAAAAAATTTAGACAAAAGTAAAAAAATTTACAATAATAAATATGAAAAAATAAAAAATAGTTTTGTTGAAATCCTCAAAATCTTTTGAATAAATTTTCTTAAAATTGATTTTAAAGCATTAATTATTCTTTAAATTTTTATAAAAAATAGTTTTCAACAAACTCTAAAAAATAAAAAAATATAATTAAATATATTTTATAAAAAATATTACTTTATTAAAATTTTCTTAAATTTTCAAGTATTAAAACTGTTTAAACTATTAAAAATAAAATTTTAACAGACTCAAAAAAATATAAAAAACTTACTATATAATATATATTATAAAAAAATAATAAGTTGATAATATGAAACCTTATGTAATACTTAATGCTGCAATGACTTTAGATGGAAAAATAGCTACAAAAACAGGTTCATCAGAAATATCATGTAAAGAAGACTTAATAAGAGTTCATAAACTTAGATATGAAGTTGATGGTATAATGGTAGGAATAAATACTGTAATTGAAGATAATCCAAAACTCACAGTATCTAAAATACCTGCTAAAAAAGAAGATAATCCAATACGTGTAGTAGTAGATAGTAAAGGAAGAACACCACTTAATTATAAAATATTAAATGATATGGCGCCAACAATCATTGCAGTAGCAGAAGAATATACTAAAACTAAAAAGGTTAAAAAATTATCAAAATATGCAGATATTTTCCCATCAGGAAAAAAACATGTAGATTTAGTTAAACTAATGGATTATTTATATAAAAAAGGAATTAAAACACTCATGCTTGAAGGAGGTTCAACACTTAATTTTTCAATGATAAAAGAAGGATTAATTGACGAAATTAGAATTTGTATTGCTCCTATGGTTGTAGGTGGAAAAGATGCAAAAACATTATTTGATGGAGAAGGTTTTAATTATATGAAAGACAGTGTAAAATTAGAATTAAAAGATTCATATAATATAGATACTGATTTAATTTTAGAATATAAAGTTTTAAATTCTAAATCTAATAATAAAACTTGTTAAAATAATATTAAAAATTATTCTTATTAAAAGTTTAAATTATTAAAACTCATTAATCTTAAATAAAAAATAGAACCTAAAAAAAACCAATAAAACCAAAAACCCACTAATTTTAAAATAAAAAATAGAACCTAAAAAACCAATAAAACCAAAAAATAATTATAAAAATTAAAAAAAAGAAGTTATAATAATTTATAAACTTCTTCCATAAATTTGAGTTGACCAATACGTTGCATAGTAGTTCCAACTCTCTCTTTTTGAGGTTTAATACCATATTTATTGTAAACTTTAATAACAGCACCAATTAATTTTATGATATCCTCCTCATTATCAACATTTAAGGTTAAACCTTCAACGATTTTACGACCACTCATTCCACCAATATGAAGATTATATCCATCATATTTAAGGTCTTTTGCATCATGAGGACATGCTTTAATACATTTTCCACAACCAATACATACATTATAATCAGTATGAGCAAGGTCTCCTCTTATTTCAAGAGCATCTACTTTACATACATCAGCACATCTTCCACAACCATTACATTTTTCTTCAATAGTTTCAGGTAACTTATATCCATTAATACCAAAGTCAGCTACTTGTGGTCTTACACATTTATTAGGACAACCACTAATTGCAACTTTAAATTTATATGGTGCAGGATTTTCTTTAAATTTATCATCAATTTTTTTAGCAAGAGCAGTTGTATCAATTAAACCAAGACGACAATTTTGATCTCCAGGACATGCAAGTACAGACCTTACAAGAGGTCCTTCTGTACCATTTCTAAATCCTGCTTTTTGAAGATCTAAAATCATAGGTTCAACATCTATTGGTCTAACAGAATGTAACTCAAATTCATCCCTATTTGTAAGTTTAATTTTAGCATTATATTTTTTAGAAATATCTATAATACTTTGAACTTCTTCTTGACTATAAAAACCAGAAGGATTTGCCCTCATTCTTATGAAATAATCACCATCAATTCTAGGTGATGCTCCACCATAATCACTATTCCAATAATATGAAATAAATTCATCATTATCAAAACGTTCTTTTATGTTTTTATTAAATCTTTTAAGTTTGAAGTCTCTTAAGAATTGTACTTTAGATTCATCTACTCCTTCTTTTAAAGGAATAATATTTTTAATATCTTCACCTTTTTCTGTTCTAATAATAATAGTAGAGTATCCTTCTTCACTTCCAACAGAACCAACTGAAACATCTGCAAGATCAGAATCAAAGTCACGACAGAATTTACAACCAGATGCTAATTTAATATCTTTAACTGGAAGTTTAAGTGTATCTTCTTCAGTTTCAATAATAAATTTACCATTAGTTACATTGAATTTTTTAACATTATTAATATCAATATCATGTTCTTTTAAAAGGTTTGAAAGAGTTTCTTCATCAAATTTTTCAGTACAGAATAAACCAATTAAATATTCGATTTTAGGAAGTTTAGCTGCTTTACCATCCCAACCTAATTCAGGATCATGTTTTGCATGATATGGGAAGTATTGTAATTTTCTTAATCCTTCAATTTGACATGGAAGTCCAACAACTGCTACTTTTTCAGCACCTTGAGCATGAGCTTCTTTTAATGCTTCTAAGGTAGAAATAGTATATTTAGATTTAACAGTTTGTTTTAATTCATCAGGAGTTTTAACAATCATTGAAACAGGTTTCCACTTTTCATCCCCAACAACGATAGCTGCATCAATTTTTTCAGATTCTAAAAGATATTTTAAGAATGAGCTTACTACACCACCATCTTGTCCATCAAGTGTACCTTTACCATAATAATATTCTTCTTTAAAGTTTTCCCTAATACTAATTTGGTATCTAGCTGAACCCATTCTAGGACAGACTTCCATACACATACCATTACCATCACGTCTACATTCTTGAACGAGATGTGGTGTATCTGTAAATTCAATTAAATTGTTTGGACATACAATACTACAAGTACCACATTTAGCACAGAATTCATTATGTACAATACTATTTAATGCCCAAGTATAATCTTCTGGGTCTTTAAAATTTTCATCTATAAAGTCTTGTAAAGAACCCATTTTAGAAATAACTTCATTAATAATATCTTCTGTAACTTCAACATGCCTACTTTTAGCTAATTTTAATGCTTCTTTGTCCACATAATCATTGATTTTAGATTTCATATATTCCTTATCTTCATCAGGAATAGTTTCAATAAATTTATCAAAAATTCTGCTAATCATATTATCCCTAATTATAACTTTTATAATTAAAGTATTTAAATATTTGATATCTATATAAATACTATATAATAAAAAAATAATAAAAAAATAATACAGATAAAAAAACTTAATAATACTTTTTAAATTTAAAATAATAGAACAAACCACTATTTTTAAAATAAATAAATAAATAAATTTATAAAAACTTAAAATTTCAAATAGATAATTCTAAAAAAATAAAGAAAATATAAAATACTAAAAAAATAACTCTCAAAAAAGATAAAGAAAAAATAAAAAATATAAGACATTCTAAATTAAATCATGCTTTTTAAGAATATACTTTGGATTATCAATAACAGCTTTTTTTGCTTCATATTCAGATAAACCTGCACCTAAAGCTATATTATATGCTTTATCAAAATTTACTAAATCTTCAGGAGCATGTGTATCAGTATCAACAACTAAACGATTACCCACTTCAGAAGCAATATCTGCAACATGACCATTACCAAGACAATGACCTGCTCTACAACTAATTTCAAGAGCAATATCATTTTCTTTAGCTAAAATTGCATCTTCTTTTGAAATTAAACCAGGATGACCAATAATATCTACTTCAGGACACAATGCTGCAGCATGATTTGTACCTTCAACTACAGGTTCAGATAAGGTTTCACCATGAACTACAACAATTTTAGCACCTAATTCTCTTGCTCTAATTGCAAGAGGTTTAATTGAAGAAGGTGGAACATGAGTTATTTCAACTCCAAGTATAACATTAATATCCCAATTATTATTTATATCATCAATTGCATTTTGTATATTAGTAATATTTTCAATATTATAATAATCAACATGATCAGTAATAGCTATATCACTATGACCTAAAACATATGCTCTTCTTGCAAGTTCTGAAGGAAGTAGCTCACCATCTGAAAATAGACTATGCATGTGTAAATCAATTCTTTTATTAGTCATTTTAATCTCCAATAAAATCTCTAACTTATATGATTATATGAATTAATATATTAAAATAATTTTATATTAATCTAAATTTAATATAATATATAATATTATTATAATTAATAAGTTTTTTAAAAAGTTAAATTAAATAAATTAATTAATTCAAACTTAAAAATTAAAAAATCAATAAAAACTAAAGGGGTAAAATGATTTCAGTATTTGTACCTGGACATATAACTGGATTTTTTTCAATATTTCCAAAAGAAAATAAATTAAAAAAAGGATCATTAGGTTGTGGAGTTTTACTTGATAAAGGAGTTACTTCAAGTATTAAAGAAAGAAATAAAGATGGAATAAATATTAAAATTAATGGTAAAAATGATTCCTATCATACAATTATAAGTAAAGAAACAATTGATATAATAAACAAAGATTATCAAATAGATAAATATCTTAATAAGCTTGATATAAATGGACTTGAAATTAATCATAATATTGAAGTACCTATTGGATGTGGATTTGGAACTTCAGCATCATCAAGTCTAGGAGTAGCAATATTACTAAAAGATACTTTAAATTTACCAATTACTTATGAAGAAGCTGGAAAATATGCTCATCTTAGTGAAGTTTCTTTAAATTGTGGACTTGGTGATGTAATAGCAGAGATGTCTAAAGGAATTGTACTTAGAACAAAACCTGGAGCACCAGGTTTTGGAAAAACAGAATATATTAACTCAGATTATAAAATAGTATCAAAATCATTAGATAAAATTGATACATCAACAATAATAACAGACCCAGATTATCAAAAAAGAATAACAAAAGAAGGAATTAAAGCACAAAAGGAATATTTAAAAAATCCATCAAGTAAAAATTTTATAGAATGTTCTTATAATTTTTCAAAAAAGATTGGCTTATTTAATAATGAAATTATTGATTTAATAGATGAATTTAATGAATTTTGTATTGGTTCATCAATGGCTATGATTGGAAATACAGTATTTGGATTATGTAAAGATACAAGTACTTTAGATAAAAAATACACCATCAATAATATTGAAAACAATGGAATACAAATTAAAAAGAACAATATTTAATAATTAATAAAAAATGTGAGTACATGATACAACTTAACTACAAGATGAAACTATATAGAAAAAACCTTAAAAAAATATTAAAACCTACTGATACAGTAATAGAACTTGGATGTCATGTTGGTGGAAGTTCTAAGATTATTGCAGAAATAATAAAAGAAGGTAAATTAATAGCAATAGATAATAGCCCAGAAGCAATTCCAAAAATGAAAAAATTAGAAGAAGAATATGATAATATCAAATTTATAAGTGGAGATGTGAGACTCCATAATATTATTCAAGAAGCTTGTAAAATAACAGATAAATGTGATTTATTATCTGTAGATTTAGGTGGAGGATATCATCCAGATACTGTATTTAAAGTATTTTACATATGGTCTTCAACATTTAAACCAAAAAATTCAATTATTAGAAACAAAGGATTAATAGATTTTGTAAATACTTCATATGTTGAAGAAGATTTAATATCAAAAAATGGTTATTTAGATTCATATGGTGATGAAGGAATCCCTCCACAAATTAAAGAATTCAATTTATGGACAAATTCATTAAAACAATAAATAATTACTAAAATTAATGAATTTGTTAATACTTAATATAAAACTAATTTACTACTAATTTTAATTATTAATTTTTTGACTTTGTTAAAATTATTTTAATTTTTATAATAAACATTTTTTAAACTCATTTTAAAGTATTAAGTACTGTTTAAATTATTATTTCTAATAGACTTAATTTTTAAAAAATACTTCAGAATTTAATAAATTTTTAATATTTTAAAAAATACTTTAAATAATTTTTTATAGAATTTAAATAAAATTATATAAATTTTAACAATATCTAAAACTTATATTATCTAGAATTTAATTTTTATGCTATTTACTTTAATATTAAAAAGAAATCATGTCTTAAATTTAAATAATTAAGAAAGCTAAAAATTTTATTATTAAATTATAATATCTATTGAATTTAGAATTTTTAAACAAAAATCAAATAATATATAAGTATTATCTTATAAAAAATAGTGTATGTTAAATTATTTAATAATTTAATATATTTTAAAAAATTAAAAAAAAGTTAAATTAAAATTTATAAAAATTTTAAATTTAACTTAAATTGGAGGATAAATAATGATAGGTAAAAAAATACGTCTTGAACGTATAATTAACCGCAAAACAAATAAAACTGTTATTGCACCTATGGATCATGGCGTTTCTGATGGTCCTATTAAAGGAATTGTTAACCTTGATAAAACTATAGAAAGTATTTCTAAAGGTGGAGCAAATGCAGTACTTATGCATAAAGGTATTGTAGAAAATGGTCACAGAGGTTACGGAAAAGATATTGGTTTAATTATCCACTTATCTGCAAGTACTTCTTTAAGTCGTGACCCTAATAATAAAGTCCTTGTTACTAGTGTAGAAAGAGCTATTCAACTTGGTGCTGATGCAGTATCTATACATGTAAATGTAGGTTCTGAAACTGAACCATACATGTTAGAAGAATTAGGTTCTGTTGCAGAAACTTGTAGTCAATGGGGTATGCCACTTTTAGCTATGATGTACCCACGTGGACCAGGAATAAAAGATGAACATGATGTTGAAGTTGTAAAACATGCAGCACGTGTTGGTGCAGAACTTGGTGCAGATATTGTAAAAACAAATTATACTGGAGATCCTGCAAGCTTTGAAGAAGTTGTTGAAGGAGCTTTAGTACCTGTAATCATAGCAGGCGGTCCAAGTGTAGACTCTGATAAAGATTTACTCCAAATGACCAAAGATGCAATTGAAGTTGGTGGAGCTGGAGTAGCTTTCGGACGTAATTTCTTCCAAGCTGAAAATCCTGAAAAAATGACTAAAGCTGTTTCTGAAATTGTTCACAATGGAATGGATGTTGAAGAAGCTTTAAAAATTTTAAAATAGACTTAAAATATTAAATAATTATAAATACCTATCATTTAAAGTTTAATTTTAAAAAAATATCATATTTTTTAAAAAAAATAAATTAAAATAAAGGATTTATAATATTTAATCTAGGAAATTATAAATTTTAAGGAGATTAGGAATGTCAGAAAAATTTGCTTGGATATTAAACCCAATAGGCAATTGGGACAATACTAAAGAAATGATTACAACATCATTTGAATCTGGAATTGACCATATAGTATGTTTTGATTCAGAAAATAATAAGAACATAAGAAAATTAGGTAATGTTAATATCGTTGCACCTAGTGATGATAGTGATGTTTATTTAATAGGTATTTCTGGTGAAGGTGATGGAACACTTAAATTAGATAATAATTTAACTAAATCAAAAGATTTAGCTAAAGCTAAAGAACTTAAAAACAAAAATATTCCTGTTTGTGCCTATATAGAAATCACAGATAAAAACCATGAACAATTAGCTGTAAAACTTGGAGATATCTGCGATTATATAATATTAGTTAGTAAAGATTGGACTGTAATTCCACTTGAAAATATCATTGCAGATTTACAAGGAAAAGATGTTAAAATTATAGCAGCTGTAAAATCAGCAGATGAAGCTAAAGTAGCTATTGAAACATTAGAAGTAGGTACTGATGGAGTTATTTTTGAACCAATTGAATTTAATCAAATCAAAGATATCTCAAAACTCATTGAAGAGATTTCAAGTGAAAGCTATAGTCTCAAAGATGCTACTATAACCAATATTAAACCACTTGGATCTGGTGATAGAGTATGTATTGATACTACTAGTATTATGTATCCTGGTGAAGGTATGCTTGTTGGATCATATTCAAAAGCTATGGTACTTGTACACTCTGAAAGTTTAGAAAGTGAATATGTTGCTTCACGTCCATTTAGAGTAAATGCAGGACCTGTTCAAGCATATGTAATGGTTCCTAATGGAAAAACTCATTATTTATCAGAACTTGGAGCTGGTGATGAAGTATTAATAGTTAACACTAAAGGTGAAACTAGAAAATCAATAGTAGGTAGATGTAAAATTGAAAGAAGACCTCTTCTTTTAATTGAAGCAAAATATAAAGATATTGATATTAAAACTATTGTTCAAAATGCTGAAACCATTAGACTTGTTGATGATAAAGAATCTGCAATTTCTGTTGCAGAACTAAAACCAGGTGACAAAATAAAAGTTTACATAGATGAAAAAGCTCGTCACTTTGGTATGAGTATTGAAGAAAATATAATTGAAAAATAGATTTATATTATAAATTTAAACACATAAATTAATTTAAAGCATTAAATAGCTTTTTATTAATTTATATTTTTTATTTAAATACAAAAAACTAATTTTAAAAAACAAGAAACAAAACTAAATTAAAACAAAACATTATTAAAATCATTCTAATTTTAAAAAAATCTCTTAAATTTAAATTTTAAGTATAAATATTATTTATATTAGTAATAAAAAGATTTCAAGAGATAAAAAACAAAAAAACTAAAACTAAAAAACAAAACTAAACCAAAACAAAAAAAAAACTAAAACTAAAAAAAAATTAAATTAAAGAGTAAACTCTTTAATATTTTCATAAATAGGTCCTTTAGGTGTTAAAGTACTTTTTTTAAGTACAATACTTGAAACAGTCATTTTACCTATTTCATAATTATGATATTTCTTAATTTTATCTTGAACTAAATTTTTATTTTTAGCATTTTTCATTCTACCAATTGTTAAATGAGAAACATAATTTCTCTCAAGTTCAAACCCTAATTTATTAAAAGAAACATCAAGATCTTCTTGAAGAGATTTTAGATTAGAATTATTTTTAATACCCACCCAAATAACTTTTATTCTATTTTCATTTGGAAATGCACCAGAACCAGAAATATCAATTTCAAAAGGTTTATGATTTTCTAAAACTTTTTCTACAGAACATGAAATTTTATCAATCATCTCTTCATTAATATTTCCAAAAAATTTTAATGTAAAGTGCATATTCTTAGTTGGAACATATTTAATATTAGCATCAATATTTTTAAAATCCTTTTCAATATTATAAATCTTATTAAGTAAAACATCTTCAACTTCAATAGCTAAAAAACTTCTTATTTTACTCATTATATCCCCCATAAACTTAGAAATTAAATAAATTAAATAATATATCAACTGAAAATAAAAAAATTAAAATTTATTATAATGAACTTTAGATTCATCATAATTCATTTTAATTTCATATTCTTTAGTAGGATAACCTAATGCAATAAGTGAAAATGGAACAATATTTTTAGGTAAATCAAATATTTCAGATACAAATTCTATTCTTTTAGAATCAGGATACAAACCTAACCATACACTTCCAATACCAAGTTCAGTAGCTTCAATTAAAATATTTTCAGTACATGCAGACATATCTTGAGTAAACCACGCTCTAGTTAAAGGTACTTTTTCTAGATTAACCATTGTTAAAATTAATTTATTTGCACCTGCTGCACATTTTGAATATTTACTCATATTAGACAATTTATTAATTAAATCTTCATTAGTTACAACAATAAATTCCCAAGGTTGAGTATTAAATGCTGAAGGTGCCTGCATTCCAGCAGATAATATAGACTTAATATCATCATCAGAAATATCTTTATCTAAATATTTACGAATACTTTTTCTTTTAAAAATTGAATTAGACTCCATAAAAAAAATCCTCTTAAAAATAAAATATTTATAAATTAATATGTGTTAAATTCTTTAAATTTAATATAAAAATTATTTAAAATTAAAAATAAACAGTTTAGAAATTTAAATTTTTAAATAAATTAAATATATTAAATAATTCTAAAATTTTAAAAAATTAAAAAATCTAAAACATACACTATTAAAATTTTAATTAAATTAAGTTTATTAAAAATATTATAAAAATTTTCTCATAATTATTAAAAATATAATAATAAATTAAAAAATAAATTCAAAATTGAATATAAAGTAATATTATAAAAAATATAATAACAAAAAATAGTAAAAAATCAATATTAAAATTAATATAGTGTTAAAATATAATTTAACATCTATACAATTTAATATTCAACAACAAATTTCTAATTATTAGTTTCAACTTATATAAAATATTATTTAGATAAATTTTAACCAATAATTCAACAGTCAAATTTCCCCTAGAATAATAACCATTTCTAGAATTCAACAATCAAATACGATTTACTAGAATATTAACCATTTCTAGTTCAACAGTCAAAATACATTATTCAACAACAAAGTACAAACTAAAAATAATTTAATTAAATAAAATCTACATCTATTTAAATAAACTTTTCTAGTTCAACAGTCAAATTTCCCCTAGAATAATAACCATTTCTAGAATTCAACAATCAAAATACCTTTTTAATAATCTATAATGTATATAAACTAATAATTTAAACAAAATATCATTACAGATTATTTTGAGTAAATTAAAAGTTTTCAACCATGTTTTTTAAACTATTTAACTAGTTTATTTGTTTATCCTTTAAACTAAAAATAATTTAATTAAATAAAATCTACATCTATTTAAATAAACTTTTCTAGTTTCAACAGCCAAATTTCCCCTAGAATAATAACCATTTCTAGAATTCAACAATCAAATACGATTTACTAGAATATTAACTATTTCTAGCTCAACAATTTATATTCCTAAAATATTCCATTATAAAATTTGAAAACTTTGTCTTATATATCCATTTTAATGTTTATATCTTTATAAAGTATTAAAATATAAAAATCAGCCCAAATTAATCATTCGACGAATAAACAATTAATATAAAACTTTTTATAAATTAAATACTTATAAAACTAAAATCTTAATGATTTTTAACTAATTAAATTTTTATTCTAATAAATGTTTATATAAAAACTAAATTTTATCAAAATCAATTCCAGTTATCCTAATTCCCCCGAAATGAGATTTATATTTAATATTTAAAGCAATGAGAAGTGGAGTAATTTCTTGAATTTGTCTAGCTCTTTCAAGAGGACCACAATCAATAGCTTTAACTCCTGAAATTTTATTAATTAAATCAGATGCAATTTCTTTAGCTTCTTTATCATCTCCAGCTATAAGACAATCACAATCTATATCTTCTGGTATGTCCAAAAGTTGAGAATTACTTATATTATTAAAAGCACATACAACTTTTGCACCAGTTCCTTCTAAGAGAGCCTGGGTTCTTTCTGCAGCAGATCCTTCACATAAACCAATACTTCTTTTTACAGATCCGCCAAGTGCTGTTTCTAATGGTACAGTAGCATCTAAAAATACTTTACCTTTAACAAACTCTTTAATAGTTTTTAAAGTAGGTGCTTGTGCAACTAAAGGAACAGTCATTATTATGATATCTCCAGCTTTTGCTGCATCTTCATTTGCCATACCTTCCATAGAAGCAATGTCATAATCTTTCAATTCTTCTTTAGTTTCATTTACAATCTTTAAAGCTTTATCTTCTTTTCTAGATCCAACAATAACATCTACACCTGCAATAGCTAATCGTTTGGCAATACCTAGACCCTGAGGTCCAGTTCCACCAATGACACTAACTACCAAATATATAACCTCCCTTTAAATTTTATAGATATTCAAAATGAATAACTTTATAATTAAAGTTAGAACAAACTAATATTTTAAACTTTCTAAATGATTTTTTTAAAATATTTTCAATAAAATAAGCAATAAATTGAATTATTCTAAAATATGTTTAGAAAAAAAATAGAAAAATAATTTAAAATTAATATACTTTATATATTGTGTTTAAACAGTTGTATAAAATACAAAACAGCAATTACAGTAAATAAAATTCATTAAAAATAATTTTAAAAATAAAATAATAAAGGAAAAAAATTTTTAAAAAAAATAAAATAATTTTAAAACAAAGATAATATAATAGTTTTAAAATTAAAATATTTAATAAAAATAAGTAAAATTAAAAATAAACAATTATTAAAAAGAATTATAAAGATATGATAAATATCTTTTTATATAAATCTTTTAAATTTAATATAAAACTTAACTTATTTAATAGTTTAAAAAGTTAAAATTTTAGATAAATTTTAAACATGATTTAACTATTGTAAAAAATCAATAAATATAGTAAACTTTTTAAAGATAAAAATTAAAGAAATATTATACACATGTAGAAAAAAACTACTTTTAAAGTATATCTAAAAAAATATCATGAAATTATTTAAAAACATATTAAGTAATTTCATTACTATATTCAAAAGATTTAAATTTTAACATAAGTAATTTCAACTTAAAACAAATTAAAAAATGAGGGGTTTTATGAAACATAAAAAAACAGATATTAGAAAAGAAATAACCTACAAAAAATTATCAAATAGCTTATTTAAATTACTTGAAACAAAACCCTTTGAGGAAATTAAAGTAATTGATATTTGTAATGATGCAGGAATTCATAGAAGTACATTCTATTATCATTTTAATGATAAATATGAATTATTAGAAAAAAGTATTTATGAATTCACAAAAGAATTAAATAATAAAATCAAAGACAAGGAATATAAAAATATTGTAGAATATTATTATATACTAACAAAAGAATACTTAGAACATATTAATGAAAATAGAAATATTTACTTAGCAATGTTAAATAACAATCAACACAGTGAATCATTAGGAATAATATACAATATAGTACTAGAAAATATTAAAGAAAATCTTGATTTAGAAATAAAAAAAGGTAAAAAATATCCAGTTTCTACAGATATTATAGCAGAATATTATTCTGGTGCAATATTAAAATCAACTGAATATTGGATTAAAAATTCAGAAAGAATAGATAAAGAAGAATTTTTAAAAGATTTAAATATACTTTTATTTAATCCATTAATAAATGGAGATTTAGGTAGTTTAAATCAATAATATATTAATTTTTATAGATTATTTTATTAATTAAATTATTTAAAATAGTTAAATTTATTAAAACAAATATTTCTACTAATTATTATAAATTTAACAAGAAATATAAACCTTATAAAAATCACTAATAAGCAAATAAAAAAAACTAAAAAACAAACACAAACCTTACAAACACCACACAAACCAAATAAAAAAAACTAAAAAACAAACACAAACATTACAAACACCACACAAACCAAATAAAAAAAAACTAAAAAACAAACACAACCTATAAAAATTTTAAATACTTAAATTATAATTTAAATTATTTTATTTAAAAGTATCTTAGTATAAAAATACAAATTAAGAAATTCATATATTAAAAAATTATTTTAAGAGATAAATTTTAAATAAACAAAGTATTTTTATTTATACTATAAAATACTAAGATAATATATCTAAAACTTATTTTATTAAATTTTATTTTGTGATTGAATATGAATTATAGGGAAATTTTAAAAGAGATAACACCAGATGATACTGAAAAAAAAGAGATTAAAGAAATATCAAATAAATTAATTAAAGATATTAATAATATATGTAAAAAGAATAATATTGATGCAGAAGGTATAAAAGTAGGTTCTGTAGCTAAAAAAACATTTTTACATGGAAAATCAGATATTGATATTTTTATTAGCTTCCCTATTAATACTCCTACAGATACACTTAAAGAAAAAGGTCTTGAAATTGGATATGAAGTTACTAAAGAAAATAATGGAGCAAGTAACCAACATTTTGCATCACACCCTTATTTAACTAGTATTATTGATGATTATGAAATAGATTTTGTACCTTGTTATAATATAAAAAGTGCTGAAGAAATGAAATCTGCAGTAGATAGAACAATATTACATACTAAATATATCAAATCACATCTTAAAGAAGAACAAATATCTGAAGTTTTACTCCTTAAACAATTCATGGATTGTGTTGGTGTTTATGGGTCTGAATTTAAAGTAGGGGGTTTTGCAGGTTATTTATGTGAAATACTTATATTAAAATATGGAAACTTTGAAAACCTTATAAAAGAAGTATCAAATTGGAGATATGGAACAGTTATTGATCTTGAAAATTATGGTACTCAAGATTTATTTGATGATCCATTAATAGCAATAGATCCTACTGATAAAAATCGTAATGTAGGTGCAGCTTTAAGAATAGATAAAATGGAAGAATTTATTGAAGCTTGCCGTAATTTTGAAAAATCTGATGATAAAATAAAATTTTTCCACCCAATTAAAAAAAATAATTTAAAAAAAGAAAATATAATTAAGGAATTTACAAAACATGGTGGAAAAACATATATTATTGAATTTAATATTCCTAATGTTGTATCAGATACATTACATCCACAATTAAAGAAAACTGAAGAATCTTTAAGAGAAAAACTTGAAGAAGAAGATTTTAAAGTATTTAAAAGTGGATACTGGACTAATGAAAAAGATAAAGGAATTTTAATATTTGAAATGAGTGTTTATAAATTAAATAATATTAAAATCCATTATGGACCAAAAATATGGGCTAAAAAAGCATGTGAAAACTTTAAAAAAGCAAATGGAGAAAACTGCTATAGTTTTAATGAATTTTTAGTTATAAATAAGAAAAGAAAATTTATTAATGCAACAGATTTTATTGAACATATATTTAAACCTGAAAACATAAGTAGAATTAAAATTGGTAAAAATTTAAAAGAACCTGCATTAAAAACATATAAAATTTATTTACTTGAAAATTACTTGAAAACTATAAATAAAAATGATTTAGAAGATTTATTAGAATATTTAGATAACTTCTTAAATCCTGGACAAAAAACCAGAAGATAATTCATTTATCTTCTAAAACAATTTAAAATTAACATTATTAAAAAATGTTTTATTTAATAATTAAATAAAATTAAGATTATTAAACATGATTTACTTAATAATTCATATAAATAACTAAAATTATTAAAAAAACAACTTTATCCAATAATTAAATAAAACTAAATCAATAAATGTTTTATTTAACTTTTTTAAAACAATACTTATTGAAAAACTATTTTTATAAAAATTTAAAGTATATCAATAATTAAATATCATTTAAGAAAATTTATCTTAAAAATAGTTGATTTCAAAAATTAAATAATTTAAAAGATAATTTTTACTTAAATTTAATATTTAAAAAACTAATTTTACAACTTAAAAACAAAAAATAAGTAAAAAATATTCAATTATTAAATCTATTTTTAAACATATAAGTTATTTTCAAGATATTTTATAGAAAATCTAAAAAGAAAAATTTAAAAAGATATATAAATATAATAATATTATTAAAATTAGGGGGTAGACTATGAAAAATGATAAAATTATTATAATTTTATCTATAGTTATAATAATCTTAGTAGTAATTATAGGAATATTTTTATTTAATGCTAATTTTACAAAAGAAGATACAAATATAATTCTTAGTGGAAATAGTACCTTATACAAAGGAGAACCATTAACTATAAAACTTACAGATAAAGATGGAAATGGAATTGGAAATCAAAATATTACTGTAACATTAACTGATTCAAATGGTAGTATAGAAGAATACAATACAATAACGGATAGTGATGGTGAAGGAAAAATAGCTATAAATGTTAATAATTCTGGACAATATACTGCTAATATAAAATATAATGGAAATAATAAATATAAAGAAAGTTCTATAACACAAGGAATCACAATTAAAGATATCGTTGGAAATATCCAAACAAATGAAAGTAATAACAAAAATAAAACATTTAATAGTTCAAAATATAAACAAGAAGATAGTGGCATACATCAAGAATCTGATATAATAGATGGATGGGATCCTTCAGAACATGAAGTATCACGTGAAGAATTAAGTGATGGAAATCATAAAATATATTATGATGATGGATATTACAGAATCTGTGATGAAGATGGAAATGTTATAACATATGGATATTAATAAGTAAATAACCATAAAATAAAAAAATAAACTATAAAAACTTGAAATTAATATAAACCATAATTTAATTATTTAAGATATGAATAAATTCATATCTAACTTTTTTTAAAAAGACTTCTATAAAAAAATCAAAAACCACATTAAAAAACCACTACAAAGACTAAAAAAATAAAAAAATACGTAAAAAACTTCTAGAAAAAAATAACATAATTTAAAAAAATAAAAAACCAAAAAACCACATAAAAAACTTCTAGAAAAAAACAAGATTATTAAAAAAAAAAAATAAAAAATAAGATTTAATGATACTATAAACAATTTTATTTAAAAATTTAAATTTTTAGTTTTAAATTTAAAAGACTTTTAATTTAACAATAGAAAAACTGTTTAATTAAAAATCTATTTATCTGGTTTTGTAATATCTTTACGTTCATAAACAAATTTAGGAACTGCATATTTTAATGGATCAAAAGTTTCCCTATCTTTAACCTCAACACATTTCATACTAACTTTAGAATGAAGTGAACTTGGAAGTCTTAAAATACGTTTTATATCAATAGAAACTTTAGCATCAATAGTTTCAAGATTAACATTAGCCATAGAACTTACTAAATTATTATATCTTCTTGGACCAATATTCCCTTTAAATAAACCCCATTGATTATTATCTAAAAAGTGTCTATATTTTATAATATCTTTTAATAATTTAGGATTAATACCATCTATTTTTTCATTACCTTTTAAATGTTGTATATTAAATTTAAGTCTATCTGTAAAAATCTTATGATATCCAATTGGAATAATAAAATGTTGGAAATTAAAATTACTAGCAACCATACTTGGATCAGGATTAGGATAATTACTTCTAGGAACTGTAGCACCAGCTACATATTTTAAAACTTCTGAACGTAAATCACTATCACCAGTCATCATAACAGGATCTAATATACGAATATGATACCCTCTTCCAGAATAAATTAGATGAATATTTTTAAGACCTAAATTACCATTTAATGTATCAATAAGATTATTTACAATATCTAATGCTTCATCTAAACATTTTTCACAAACTTCACCTTCCTTACAGTCACATGAACGAATAGGTAAATCTTTAGCATCTACATCAAAAACATATTCTGCTTTTTGCCAACCTTCCCTTTTTTTAGGGTTAAGATAATAAGCAATAGAAACATATGCTGCAAATGGAGCTTTACTCATTAAAAAACGTCTTAAAACATTTTCATTTCTAAAAACCTTATATCTATCATTAGGTCCACGACCATAATGATCAAAACCAAACTCCCGTCTAGGTAATTCATCTGTAATAAAATCAGGTAAATCTTTAACAGACCACTCTTCCCTATAAAATTGCCTTCTTTCACGTATTGAAGATTTACCAAACATTAATATAACCTCTAATCAATATTTTACTTTTTAAAATTTATAAATTTAATATATACTTATTTTTATACATTATAAATTATTCTTTATTATTTCCATCTTCTTTTAATTTACCTTGTTTTTTAAGGTTCCACTTAGCTCTAGTATAATAAGATAATGGATTATTAATTCCTTTACAAGAATTATCTTTTTTACATAATTGTGGAAGATGTATTTTAACTTTCTCACAACTCATAGGAGTATACCATTTAGTTTCACCTTCATGCTCCAATGAAGGTTCAGAATGCATTCCAAAACCTAATTTTGAAATAATATTAACTTTTTCTTGAGGTTGATCTTCAAATAATGGAGGAGTACAATTATCTGCAGCTTCATAAATTAATGGTAAAATCTCATTTTCAGTAATTCTAAGATTTTTATCAATATCTGAAACTTTTACACCTGCTCCTTGAGCAAATATTCCTGGATATAATCTAGCATATGATAAAAATGATGTTAAAAATAAAACTATAGCATCATTACGTCCACCAGAAGATACACCTTTCATAGTTTCACGAATACATGGTGGAAATGCTTCTCTTACTAATTTACCAATAGACATAATCCCATCAGGATTATTAATATTAGCATAAAATGAACTATACTTAGACATTTCCTTATCAATTAATTCCTCAATTAAATCTCCAAGAACAGATATTGTAGGATGAACTTCAATAAGTTCAGATTTTTCTTGAATTTTTTTAATATAATCCTCAGTTTTCTGTTTTATTGTATTAATTAAAACTTGTTCTTTAACATTATCTCCAACAAGAACATCATACATTTTATCTACTGAAATATCATCGAATTTATCTTCAAATCTTGAAATAAATTCATATTTATCAAGTATAACCTCACCATCATCAATAACTAAATCAGTTAATGAAAGTTTACGGCTAGCAATAATATCTTTAAGTGATGTCCATTCTACAGTATCAGAAATCATCAATTGACTTAATATTTCTTCTAAAACTGCTCTTTTTTCACTTAATAATAAAGTACTAAGTCTATCTTCAATTAATTGGCCTTCTCCATCAACAAATAATTTCATTTCACGTGAATTAAAATTGAATTTATAAGCTATAGCTTGAGCCGTTAAATGAAATGCAATAACATCATATGGAGTAATATCTTCTACAAAAAGATATTCATAATCATGTTGATTATATTTTTTATTGTTTCTCCTTTCAATATACCATTTAATACGTTTCTGAGCAAATTCAATAATGGATTTAGGTATTAGAGAATCATCATCAACCTTTTGATGTGGAGAAAATGACACAATTTTTATTAAATCATTATCAACATCAAAAACAGATGTTAAATCAGCTTTTTCTCTAACAATATTTTGAGCTTCCTCAGAAAGAGGATTTAAAAATGAAGTTAAAACCATGAAATTTACTTTATAATTCATATAATAAATAAATATCTTAATTTTAAAATTTAAAAACAAAAATTACTTCTAAAAAATATTAAAAAATAAATTTCTTTATAAACACATGAAAATCTTTTTAAATTATTAATTCAAATATAATTATACAAAAAATATTAAAAAATAAATTTTATATTTTTTAAAGGACGAAAAATACTGTTTTTAAAAAAATTAGCTTATTTTAAGAATAAAACTTATTTTATAGTAAGTTTATAACAAATAATTCATTCTAAATAAAAATTTATTTTAAAACTATTTAAAATATTTATTAAATAAATTTAAAGGGAAGAATATGATTATTGCAGAACAATTATCAAAAGAGTTAAACATTAGACCACAACAAAGTGAAGCAGTTATAAAATTAATTGACAGTGGAAATACAATACCTTTTATTGCAAGATATCGTAAAGAAGCTACTGGATCCTTAGATGATGAAACATTAAGAAAATTTAATGAAAGATTAAATTATCTAAGAAACTTAGAAGATAAAAAAGAAAAAGTTATAGATAATATTCAAGAACAAGGAAAACTTACTAGTAAACTTAAAGAAGCGATTAAAAAAGCAAAAACATTAGTTGAAGTAGATGATTTATATTTACCATATAAGAAAAAACGACAAACAAGAGCTACAAAAGCTCGTGAAAAAGGCTTAGAACCATTATCTGAAATTATTCTTAATCAAGATATTAATGAACCTATTGAAGATATTGCTAAAGACTTTATTAATGATAAAGTATCAAGTATTAAAGATGCAATTAAAGGTGCAAAAGATATTATTGCAGAAAACATATCAGATAATGCAAAGTTTAGAAAAAGAATTCGTGACGATACTTATAAAAATGGAAACATTGATATTAAAGCAAAAGATGAAAATTTAGAATCAGAATATGAAATGTATTATGATTATGATGAATCTATATTTGATATTACTCCTCACAGAATACTTGCTATTAATCGTGGAGAAAAAGAAGGAATTCTTAAAATTAAAATAGATACTGATGATGACGAAATTAAACAATACATAGCAAATCATACATTAAAAGGTAATAAATATACTGATGATATTATAATAGATGCTATTGATGATTCTTATACAAGACTTATACAACCAGCAATTGAAAGAGATATAAGGTCATATCTTAAAGAAGAAGCAGAAGATAAATCAATAAAAGTATTTTCTAAAAATTTAGAACAATTACTTCTTACAAGCCCAATTGCAGATAAAACTGTTCTTGGATGGGATCCTGCATTTAGAACTGGATGTAAAATAGCAATTGTGGATTCAACTGGAAAAGTATTAGACACGACTGTTGTATATCCAACAGAACCACAAAATAAAGTAAAAGAATCAAAAGAAATTATTTCAAAAATGATTGAAAAATATAATGTTGATTTAATTGCCCTTGGAAATGGTACTGCTTCACGTGAATCAGAACAAATTATTGCAGATATGATTCGAGAATATAATCTTAATTGTAAATATGTTATAGTATCTGAAGCAGGTGCTAGTGTTTATTCTGCAAGTAAACTTGGAGATGAAGAATTTCCAGATTATGATGTAGGTGCTCGTAGTGCAATTTCCATTGCACGTAGATTACAAGACCCATTAGCAGAACTTGTAAAAATAGATCCAAAATCAATTGGTGTAGGCCAATACCAACATGATATGAATCAGAAAAAACTTAATGATTCACTTACTAATACTGTTGAAAAGGTAGTTAATGAAGTTGGAGTAAATCTTAATACAGCATCTCCTTCACTTCTTGGATATGTATCAGGAATATCAAAAACTGTTGCAAAAAACATTGTAAAATACCGTGAAGAAAATGGAGAATTTACATCACGTAATGAACTTAAAAAAGTTAAAAAATTAGGTCCAAAAACATTTGAACAATGTGCAGGATTTACAAAAGTACCAAATTCTAAAAATCCATTAGATAATACAACAGTCCACCCTGAATCATATAAAGCAACTGAAAAACTATTAAAACAATTAGGTTACACACTTGATGATATTGGAAGAGATGATTTAAAACTTAATAATTTAAATTATAATGAACTCTCAAAAGAACTTGGAATAGGTGTTGAAACCTTAAAAGATATTGTAAAAGAACTTAAAAAACCAGGTCGTGACCCAAGAGAAGAAATGCCTGAACCAATATTAAGATCAGATGTTCTTGAAATGGAAGATTTACAAGAAGGTATGATTTTAAAAGGTACTGTAAGAAATGTAGTAGATTTTGGAGCATTCGTAGATATTGGTGTTCATCAAGATGGTCTTGTCCATATATCAGAACTTGTACCTGATCAATATGTAAAACACCCATTAGACATTGTAAGTGTTGGTGATGTTGTAGATGTTAGAGTTTTAGATGTTGATTTAGAAAGAAGTAGAATTAGTTTATCTATGATTATATAAAACATATTTAAACTAACAATCTTTTTTTATATACTGTTTTTGACTTTGCTGAAATCTTCAAAATTTTTTTAAATAAATTTTTTTAAAATTAATTTCAAGTATTAACTAAGTTTAGATTTTTATAAAAAATAGTTTTCAACAGACCTAATTTTAATCAAAAATTTAAAAATTAAATTTTCATATTTATAAAACTCTCAAATAAACGAATTAACTGAAAACTTTAAATCTAATTATCAAAATCTTTATCAATAATAATAGTAACTGGACCTTCATTTACTAATTCAACATTCATATATGCACCAAAAATACCTGTTTCAACATGAATATGTTCTCTACATTTTTCTACAAATTTATTAAATAATCTATCTGCATCTTTTGGATTCATAGCTTTTGAAAAGTTAGGTCTATTATTATGACTTACATCACCATACAATGTAAATTGTGGAACAAGTAATAATTCACCATTAATATCTTGAATAGAAACATTCATTTTATCATTTTCATCTTCAAAGATTCTAAGTCTTAATAATTTACGAACCATATAATCAAGCTCTTTTTCAGTGTCATTTTCACCAATACCTACAAGAACCATTAAACCAACATTTATTTTACCACATATTTTATTATCAACTTCAACCCTTGCATTTGAAACTCTTTGAACTACTAATCGCATAATATCATCATTAAAATTTTCTTTTATTAAATTTAATATAAAATTTATAACTATATTAAAGATTTGAATAAACTATTAAATAACCTTAATTAAGATTGAACTAATTAGAAAATAAAATATTATAATTAGAATAAAATAATCTAAAACTATTAAAATTATAAAAAATTAATAAAAACAAAATTACAGTTAAATAAGGCAAAAATAGTACCATTTATATAATTCAAATTAAATATATAAATATATTCTATAAATTTAATAGAATTTATTTTTATGATTATTAAAAATTCACTATAATTAAAGGAGAAAAATTAAAATGGCTAAGATATTTGTATCAACTGCACTTCCATATGCAAACGGTCCATTCCATTTAGGCCATCTTAGATCAACATACTTACCTGCAGATATATTCTGTAGATATCATCGTATGATTGGTGATGATGTACTTATGGTTGGTGCAACCGATGAACATGGTACTCCTATTGCTGTTCAAGCAGATAAAGAAGATAAAAAACCAATTGAAATAGCAACAAGATATCATGATATGATTGTTAGAGATATTAAATCATGTAATATATCTCTTGATAATTTTTCAAGAACTACAAAACCATTACATTATAAAATATCACAAGATTTCTTCACTTATTTATATGAACATAATTATATTTACAAAAAAACAGTAGAACAATTATACTGTCCAAATTGTAAAAAATTTTTACCAGATAGATATGTAGAAGGAATTTGTCCTGTATGTGGTGGTGAAGCAAGAGGAGATCATTGTGAAAACTGTGGTAGAGCTTTAGAAACTACTGAACTCAAAGAACCAAAATGTTTAACTTGTAATACAACCCCAATTATAAAGGAAACAACACAATATTACTTTAGACTAAGCCAATTCCAAGACCAAGTAGAAGAATACATAGATAATAATGATAAATTAGCAGATAATGTAAGAAATTATGCTAAAAACTGGTTAAAAGATGGTCTTAAAGATTGGGTATACACTCGTGATATGGATTGGGGTATTCCAGTACCACTTGATGAAGCTAAAGGTAAAGTTATTTATGTTTGGGGAGAAGCATTTATAGGTTATATCTCATCAGCTGCAGAATGGTCTAGAAAAGATGGAAATCCTGCATGGGAAGATTATTGGAATGATACTGTAGTTCATTTTATTGGAAAAGATATTATTTACCACCATTCCATTTTCTGGATTGCAATGTTAATAGCACATGGTTGTAAATTACCTGATGACATATTTGCTGGAGAATTTTTATCCTTAGAAGGACGTAAAATGTCTACAAGTAAAAATTGGGTTGTATGGGTAGATGATTTTGTTAAAAAATATGATGCAGATCTACTTAGATATTATTTAACAATTGTTGCACCATTAAATAAAGATACTGACTTTAGCTGGGATGATTTCCAAAGAAGAAACAATGATGAACTTGCAGATGTACTTGGTAACTTCTTACACAGGACATTTACATTTACAAATAAATTCTTTAATGGTAAAATACCTGAATATAAAAATCCAAGTGATGATGACTTAGCTTTCATCAAATTAATCAAAGAAACCCCTGAAAAAGTTGGAAAACAAATTGAAGATATGGAGTTCAGAGAAGGTCTTGTTGAAATTATGAAAACTTGCAAATCAGCAAATAAATATTTCAATGATCAAGAACCATGGAAAGCAGTTAAAGAAGATAAACAAAAAGCAGCAAATTGTTTATATCTTTCAAACCAATTATGTAAATCACTTGCAACTTTATTAAAACCATACATTCCAACAAAAGCAGATAAAATTGCAGAAATCATGAATATTGAATTACATGATGATTGGAATGAAGCAAGTGAATTTATAGAAGAGGGACATGAAATTAATAAAGCTAAACCTCTTTTCAAAAAAATTGAAGACAAACAAATTGCAAAAGAAAAAGAAGAATTATATAAAAATTTAGAAAAAACTGAAGAAAAAGATAATAAAAAAGATGATAATATGAGTGACATTATTTCAATAGATGAATTTGATAAAATCGATTTAAGAATTGGACAAATTAAAGAAGCTGAAAAAATTGAAAAATCTAGAAAATTATTAAAATTACAAGTAGATTTAGGTACTGAAACTAAACAAATTGTATCAGGTATTGCAAATGAATACAAACCTGAAGATTTAATTGATAGAAAAGTTGTTGTTTTATGTAACCTCAAACCAGCAAAACTCTGTGGTGAAAAATCAGAAGGTATGATTTTAGCTACTGAAAAAGCAGCAGCTCTTTTAGGTGTTCACGAAGACTGTGAAGTCGGAGAAAAAGTAATGTAAATTACTTAAAAATATTTAATTAAATTTTAATTAATTTAATTAAATTACTTATTTTTAAATTATAATTAGTAATACCATAAGAAATTACAATATATAATTATTTAAAATTTAAAATCTGAAAATAAATAAAATAATACAATTAATAAAATAAAAAAATAATTATTAAATTTTTAATAATCTAATTAGAAAAAATTAAGAATTTAATAATTAAACTTAATTAAGAAAAAGTTTTATTAATAATAAAAACTAAAAATTATAAAGTTATAAGAAAGAATACAACTTACTTCTTAACCTATAAGCGGCAATAGGTTATTATAAAGTCCTCACGGTGAGTTAATGGATTCAAATAGATTAATTACGAAAGCTGAAAATTATTTAAATAGTATTAATGAAGAACCAATTGATTCAAGTAAATTAAATAATTTTGAATATTTTAAAGAAGTTTATTACAAATTAAATAAACAATTAAAAATACTTCAAGATTTTAAAGAAACTATGGATATACAAGGTTATACTTCACCATATAGATCACTTAGTAAATATGGTATAAGTACAGTTGGTGAAATTACTGCTGAAGAAGCTTCAGAAACACATAGACATAACCAATATTTTAGAATGAAAGCTTCTAATAAAAAAAATATATTAGATAGAGTCAAATCAGCAATTACTTCACATAAAATAGCTTTAGGTAATTTAGAAGAATATGGATTAATTCACTGTAATAATTGTGGAAAAACTTATAGGATTGAAGAACTAAAAAAAGAGTGTAAATGCGGAAAAACAGATTATAACTTTGAAGTAAACCCCACTGGAAATTATAGAATTGAAATTATTCCATTTTTACCACTTGCAGGAGATTATATGGTAAAAATAAGTGAACTTTCCAAATGGGGAAGAAAATCCTTTAAAAAAGTTATAAATATGCTTAAACAAGAAAGAAAAGGATCTGTTAAAACTGTAACATTACAAATTCGTTACAAAGAAAAAAATAAAACAATAAGAAAAAATGTTACACTTGATTCAGAATTTGTTGATTCTTATGAAGAAGAAGTAAGAAAAAGATATGGAAAACATGTACGTATTGAAAAACTACAATTCCATAGAACAAAACCAGCAATTATTGATGATAATAATACTAGAACAGCACTTGCTATTGCATATGTTAAAAAAGGAGAAATAATTGCAAATAGATATAAAGATGAACTTTTAAAAGAGAAAATTAAAAATCCAGATAAATTACAAAAATATGATGAAATCATTTATAATGCTAAAACAGCAAATCCAAAATTTTTAGATGAAACTGATTCTATTGAAGATTGGAAAGATGATAAAATTAATGAAGATTTAATTAAAGCAAAACTTAAATACAAAGATGGACGTTTAAATAGAACCTTAGACATTGATTTAAAAACAAGAAAACGTATTGAAAAATCTATATTCATAAATTTAGCACCTTCATTAATATTATGGGATATCTTTAAATATTATCTTACAAATTCCCAAGATAAACGTAAAAGACATAGTGGACCATTTCCATATATTAGAAGTGAAATAGACCGTCAACAAAGAGAAATATTTAAAATCACATATACACAAGCAATAAAACTATTAAATAAAAGAAGTCATGAAACAATAATTCCTGTAAAAAATATGGATTTAATATTACATAAAAAGTTTAATTTAGAATATAAATTAAAAAATTCAAACCTTAAAATAAATCATTATGCATTAGGTGCTGCAATGATATATAAAGAAGGTAAAATTGATATTAATTTAGTTGCTAAATCATTTAATTTAGAACATGAAAAAATTAAAAAAGAAGCAAAAAACATTGAAACCATCA
This sequence comes from Methanobrevibacter wolinii SH, assembly GCF_000621965.1. NCBI lineage: Archaea > Methanobacteriati > Methanobacteriota > Methanobacteria > Methanobacteriales > Methanobacteriaceae > Methanobrevibacter > Methanobrevibacter wolinii. The sequence goes on along the minus strand of NZ_JHWX01000013.1, from coordinate 5,019 downwards.
CTAAACCAAAAAATGATAAAAGTAAAAAATTCTTAGAATTAATTAAAGGCTAAATGTGATTAAAATGAGTGAAGATAAAACAAAAGTTCATATTACAGAAGCTTTAACTTCAAAAAAGATTATTGAAATTACAGAGGAATATCCTTCACTTGAAATTATCACATGTTCTCAAAGTATCTATAATAGAATACCTAAAAAATATTTATATGCTCTAGAACAACTAGACATAAATGTTAAAGTAGAATATAACCAAGGAGCAAAACCAAAATATTCTAAAGAACTTATAAATAAAGTTATTGAATTAAAAGAAAAAGGTTTAACACCTAAAGAAATATCTAAAAAAGTCCAATTAAGTACTAAAAAAACATATTATATTCTTGAAAAATATTCAAATATTAAACTTAACAATTACAAAAGAAAATATACTGAAGAAGAGAAAGAAAAAATTAAAAAAATGAGAAATGAAGGAGTTAAACCTATTGAAATATCAGAAATTATGAATATTCCAGTAAGAACTATTTATTATATTTTAAATAAAAAATAATTTTAATATTTATTATATCTTTAAAAATTAATTATTAAATAAAAAACTAATTCTAAAAAAACCTAAACACCAAAAACATAAATAAAAAAAACTAATTTTAAAAACAAAAAAATCCAAATAGCTAAAAATTTAATTAAAAAAATAAAAAAGAGATTTTTTAAAAATTATACTTTTTAAATACTGAAAGATAATGTGAATATCCTTCTTCTACACATGTACCAATAGATTCATTTAAATAAACAAGAGAAAAACCTTGTTTTGAGAAATAATCTTCTAACTCATTATGAGAAAGTCTTAATTTCATTGGTGGACCTTGGAATGTAGGTACTTTTTTAAAGTCAATTATAGCAATTTTACCATTATCTTTTAAAACACGATTACATTCAGAAATCGCATTATATTTATCTCTTTCAGTTATAAATTCATGAAAAACATTAATCATTAATATTAAATCTACTTTATTATCTTCACAATCAATATGTTTATCTACATTACTTTGTATAACTTCAATATTAGAAATATCTAATTCTTTAATTTTAGAATTCACATAATTTATTACATCATCAGATTGGTCAACTGCATAAATAAAAGCATCTTTATTTAATTTACTTACTTCAATTACAACATGACCATCACCGCAACCAATATCCATAAATGAATCAACATTACGAACATTAAGTACATCTAAAACATAATCAATATCTATAAAATTTTTACTGGATTTAAACTCTATCTTATCCATAATTTGCACCTAAAAAATACTTACTAGATTCAAACTTTACACCATTTAATTTTAATCTAAAAATATTAAAAGAATAATGAAAATTTATATTAATCCTAAATATATATAATATTTTAAACCTTTTATAATAATAGCTAATCCAATTCCACCTAAAAGACCAGTTATTAATCTTAAATAATTTGTACTTTCTCTCCAACCTAAAAATTGAGTAAAACCATCAATACCTGCAGGAACAAGAAGAAATATACCAATAAACATCAATAAAGGAGTATAATTTATAAATACAAAATAAGCATAAATAAAATATGCAAAAATACTTATGTAAAAACCAGTACATCTTGCACATACTGGAAAATAATGGCCTTTATATGAAAATGTTCTATCAGGTCTTCTATGACAAATTAAATTTAATGGATTAAAAGACATTTTTACACTACTTGTTTTAATGAATTAACTATAAAAATTTAATTATCCCTGTTGAATATTAATCTTAATTGGAGTACCATTTTGATCTACTCCACTTACATTAATACTGTTACTATCATTTTTTACTGAAACATTATTTACTGAAATATTAGATGTTGAATTAGATACATTAAGATTAGAATTATCATTAACTTGATTATCATTGTATAAAGTATTTTGATCTACAAGTACAAATCCAAAAAGGAATGCAATAATAAATATACCAATACAACAAAGTATTAAAGTACCTATTACACCACCTAAAAAATCAAACAACCACATAAGTTCACCATAATTTTAAATTAAATATTTAATAATTTTATTAACTAAATTACTAAAATCAAATTTTATTATTAATAAACCAATTCATAGCACTGAAAAAGATTATTAATATAATAATAAGTTCAATGTAAAATCTTAAACTAAAAAATGATTGTCCTTCAAGATAAACTATCCCTAAAGCTAGAACTAAACTTATAATTAATATATATTTTCCACTTAAAATTTCAGTAGGTTCTTCTTCTATAAGAGATATATGACAGTTAGGACATACAATAGAATCCTTAGGAATAATCTTTAAACAATTAGGACATTGCATATATCCATCTTTTATATCAACTTTACAACTAGGACAAGATTTAGTCATATTAACACTGATTCTTATTTTATTAAATACTTTAGATATAATAATATTTATTATATTATAAATATAAAAAATTTTGTTTAAATTAATACTTTGTTGAAATACCTTTAATTTTATATAAATTTATTTTAAATCATTATTAAAAGTTAAAATTTTAAATAAAATATGGTTTTTAAACAATTTCAAATAAATTAAAATAATTAATAAAAAATATATTAATATAAAAATATTATAAAATCTTATTTAAAAATTGAAACTTTTATAATAAAAGTTTTTTTAAAAAAATTATGTGATTAAAATGACAAATGATTTAACAACACTTGGAATGGAAGATGGTCTACATTATGAAGGAATTTATACAACAATTAGTAAAGATGGAGTAAAAGATGCTGCACCAATTGGAATTAATTGTAAAGATAAAAATAAAATTGGATGTAGAATCTTTGTAGGTAGTACAACACTTAAAAATATACAAGAAACTAAAGAGTTTGTAATAAATATTACAGATAATCCTATTGCATTTGTTAAATCTACTATTGGGAACTTAAATAAAGAGGATTTTACAGAGGATAATGATATTGCAATTATGAAAGATGTAGATGCATATATTAAATGTAAAGCAATATCAATTGAAAAGATGGATCCTATTGCAGATCATGTTAATTCACATGGTGAAGCATATATTATTGATTCAGAAGTTATAGAAATTATTAAAAATAATAAATGTGCTAAAGCATTAAATAGAGGTTTCTTTTCTCTTCTTGAATCACTTTCAAATTATACACGTTTAGATATTGTAGATAAAGAAAAACAAGATTATTATGTAGGACGTTATAATGAAAATAAAAGAATAATAAATAAAGTTTCTGATGATAAAACTAAAGAAGCTATGAATATTCTTGGTGATGCAATGGTTAAAAAAGGATTTAAAATAGATTAAATCTTAATTTAGCCTTTTTTAACTTTGTTAAAAACTCCTAATTTTTAAAATAAACTTATTTTAATTTAATTTTCAAGTATTAATAATGTTTAAATTATATTATAAAAAACTAGAATTTCAATATCCTCTTAAAAAAAGATCAGATTACTATTTTTAAAAAATAATTAAAGTTCTCATAATTTTAGAATAAACTTACTTAAACCTAATTAAAATAATTAAATACAATTTAAACTAAAAAAACAGAATAAAACTATTAAAC